>NZ_JBISWK010000001.1:0-18457 GCF_044462205.1 Kocuria rhizosphaericola
AATGGGAGGCCCGCCTCAGTCTTACGGTTCGTGAGTGACCTGGTTAGCCTTCGACGGCGTTGAGGTCGACGTCCTTGGTCTCCTTCGAGGCGGCCACGGCGATGGCGGCGATCGTAGCGGTCACGACGACCACGACGACGAGGGGCCAGTAGCCGCCGGACCAGGCGACGAGGGCTTGTGCGATCACGGGGGTGAAGCCGGCCAGGAGGATGGCCGCGAGCTGGTAGCCGACCGAGATGCCGGTGTAGCGGACCTTGGTGGGGAACAGCTCGCAGTAGAAGGCTGGCAGCACCGAGTACACGGCCGGGTGGCCGAAGGTGAGGAAGATGGCCACGCCGAGGATGATGGCCCAGGGGTTTCCGGTGTCGATGAGGGCGAAGATGGGCCAGGCCGAGATGGCGATGACGGTTGCGCCGAAGAAGAAGGTCTTCTTCCGCCCGATGGTGTCGGAGATGCGTCCGAAGATCGGGATCATGATGATGTTCAGGGCCGAGCCGATCATCACGGCGGTGAGTCCGTAGCTGGAGGGCAGGTCCAGGGTGGAGGCCACGTAGGAGAGCATGAAGACGGTGAAGAGGTAGTAATTCCCGGCTTCGGCGAAGCGGGAGAACATCGCGATCAGCAGCGACTTCTTGTGGTGCTTGAACACCACCGGGATCGGGGCGACCTCCTCGAGCTGGTGCTCTTCGGCCTCCTTCTTGGCCTCCAGGAAGGCCGGGCTCTCCACGGCGCGCATCCGGATGTAGAGGCCCACGGCGGCCAGGACGATGCTCACCAGGAAGGGCAGGCGCCATCCCCAGGTGTCGAACTGGTCTCCGGAGATGATCTGGGCCAGCCACACGGCGGCGGTGCCGAGCAGCAGCCCGCAAGACACACCGATTTGCGGCCAGGAACCGTAGAATCCGCGCCGCCCCTTGGGGGCGTTCTCCACGGCGATGATGGCGGCTCCGCCCCATTCGCCGCCGACGGCGAAGCCCTGAGCCAGCCGCAGCACGCACAGCAGGATCGGGGCCATGAGCCCGACCTGCTGGTAGGTGGGCAGCAGACCGATGCCGGCGGTGGCCAGACTCATGATGGTGAAAGTGATCAGCAGGGTGGCCTTGCGTCCGATCCGGTCCCCGAGGTGTCCGGCGATGAAGGCCCCGAGGGGTCGGGCGAGGAAGCCGACCCCGAAGCTGGCCAGGGCGGCGATCTGGGAGACGGCCTCGTTCTCGCTGGGGAAGAAAAGGCTGCCGAAGACCAGAGCGGCGGCGGTGCCGTAGACGGTGTACTCGTACCACTCGACGATGGCGCCGATGGTGCCCGAGAACACGCTGCGCCGGCGCAGCTGCTCGGGGGTCAGGGCAGGACTGGGTGGGGCGGTTTTGGTGGTCACGGTGGTATTCCTTTCAACGCCGCTGGGCGGCGCGGCCGGCGGTGGCAAGTGGCCTGGTCGCTGTGGGGTCAGAGAACGATGGCGGCGCGAGTGACCTCGCGCGCCAGGGACTTCTCCAGGGCCGTCCCGAGGTCGTCGAGGCTGAACTCGGCGTCGACGAGATCCTCGAAGGGGTAGGTGTCGAGGTTGCGGGCCAGGAAGTCCAGGGCCTTGGCGAGGTAGCGGCCGTCGTAGCGGTCCACGTGCTTGATGGTCAGGGCCTTGCGGGTGACGTAGCCGGGATCGAAGGGCACCGTGGACCCGGGGGAGAGGTTGCCCATCACCAGGTAGCGTCCGCCGCGGCGCAGTTGCTGGAGGCCTTCGCTGAAGGCGGCCGGGACCCCGGTGACTTCCATGGCCACATCGGGTCCCTGCCCACCGGCCAGCTCCTGGACGTGGGCCACGCGGTCCGCGAGGTCGGGGATCTTGGTGAGGTCCACGACGTCGTAGGCACCGAAACGCTTGGCCTGCTCCAGCCGGGAGGCCACTGCGTCGATGACGATGACGTGGGCGCCGCGTGCCTTGGCCAGCGCGGCGGCGTTGAGCCCCAGGCCGCCGGCGCCCTGGATGAGCACGGTCTCCCCGTACTGCAGCCCGACGGAGTCCAGCCCGAACATGACCTGGGACAGTGCGCAGTTGGCGCTGGCGGCCACGGAGTCGGGGATGACGTCGGGGACCTTGTAGACGTGCTGGCGGGGGTGGACGACGTAGTGGGTGGCGAAGGCGGCGTGGAAGTGCGGTGCCTCTTCAGGTTGTCTGCCGAAGAACTGGTAGGCGTCGTCGCAGAGGTTGCGCTGCCCGTCGGCGCAGCGGCGGCACTGTTCGCAGGTCTGGAAGTAGGTGCACACCACCCGGTCGCCCACGCTGAGGGCGTCGCCGCGGCTGTCGGTGGTTTTGTCTTCTCCGAGGGCAGCGACGCGTCCGACCATTTCGTGGCCCAGTCCGCCGCGCTTCTTCACCGGGTGGCGGCCGTTCCAGATGTGCAGCTCGGATCCGCAGACGTTGGCTCGGCTGATCTCCATGACCAGCCCGTTGGGCTCCGGTTCCGGGACGGGGTACTCGGCGAAGTCGAGCACGCGGGGTTCGGCCATGAAGGCCAGGCGGCCGCTGTGGATTGAGGTGTCCATGATTGGTTTCTCCCAGGTTGGTGGAATGGTGGCGGCTCTGAGGCCGTGAGAAGCCCATGTGGGGTGGTGCCGGGGTGGTGGTGTGAGTCCGCCGTCGGCTCCGCCCTTCACAGGTGGGCAGAGCCGACGGCGGGGTCGAAGGTGTCCTGCCGGATCCGGTGGCCGTCAGTCGGCCAGCTCGGTCTCGACCTCCGCGGCACCGGGGTGGGCGTGGACGGGGTCCACGACGTGCGGGTGCTTGCGGGAGAACAGGACCGCTACCCCGGAGAGCGCGCAGGGGATGGCGCCGAAGAGGAACGCGGCGGTGGCCCAGGTGCCGTCGTTGGCCAGGAGGGTGGCGGCCAGGGCGGAGGAGAGGATCGCCCCGATCGGGCCGACCGCGGCGACGAAGGCAGCGCCGCGGCCGCGAATGCGGGTCTCAAAGGACTCCCCGACGAAGAACAGGACGCAGGAGTAGGGGCCGATGAGGAAGAAGGTGCCGAGGCTGTAGAGCGCCACGACGGTCCAGAAATCGCTGGGTCCGAAGATCATCGCGGTGAACACGATGCCGCCGGTGATCCAGCCGAAGGCGATGACGTTGCGCCGCCCGAACCGGTCGCCCAGGAACCCGTGGGTGAGATAGCCCAGGTAGGCGATGACGTTGGACATCAGCAGGATGGCCAACGAGTTCGTGAAGGACACGTTGTGCACGTTGACCAGCACGGTGGTGCCCAGGACGCTGAAGACCTGCACGGAGAAGAAGTTCAGGATGTGCCCCATGGACAGAGAGAGGGTGGTGCGCAGGCTGCGGCCGCGGAAGATGTCGGCCAGGGTGCTGCGGGTCTCGTGCTCCTCGATGCCCAGGGAGGCCGAGAGCTGCTCGGCTTCCTGATGGGCGCCCTTGTCCTGGAGCCGTCGCAGCTTCTGTACGGACTGGAACTGCGGGGACTCGCGCAGTTTGCGGGCCAGGGCGGCGACGATCAGGGAGGGGATCGCGGCGAAGACGAAGCAGCCGGCCCATCCGATGATCGGGAGCAGGATCGCTGTCAGCGCGGCGGCCAGGATCGCCCCGACCGGCCAGCCTCCCTGGACCAGGGAGTAGATGAATCCCTGGCGCTTCTTGATCCGCGGATCATCGGAGGCCCCGTAGAGCTCGCTGAGGTAGGCCCCGTTGACGCCTTGTTCGGACAGGCCCAGCCCGCTGAGCGAACGGATGGCCACCAGTCCCCAGAGCGGGACGACGGCGGCCAGGGCCGTGAGGGCAGAAGCGATGCCGGCCCCGGCGGTGGTGAAGGCCATCCCGGCCTTGCGGCCGAACTTGTCCACGACCGGCCCGGCGAGCAGACCCAGCAGCACAGCGCCGATGGCCATCCAGGTGACCAGTTCAGCCTGTTCCGCAGTGTCCAGGTCGAGATCCCGGCCGATCTCTGGGAGCAGGATGCCGAAGAGGATGAAGTCGTAGACAGCGAAGGCCCAGGCGAAGAAGGCCAGCACGGTGGCGAACTTGATCTGCCGGTTGGTGACGGGCGCAGGCCGCCAATCGGTTTCGTTTTGGATCGACATGATCCACCTCCATGGTGGTGACGGGACGTCAGGG
Organism: Kocuria rhizosphaericola; assembly: GCF_044462205.1. NCBI lineage: Bacteria > Bacillati > Actinomycetota > Actinomycetes > Micrococcales > Micrococcaceae > Kocuria > Kocuria rhizosphaericola. Next base: position 4,118 of record NZ_JBISWK010000001.1, read on the forward strand.
AAGCACTTGGTGCCCGTGACGTGATGTCCGTGAGTGATACGAGGGTGTGCTGAGTGAGGGCCGCGTGCTTCACGCGTCCCGACGGGAGTGAGAGGGTGGCCGGTTGGTCAGGCGGGCGGCCAGCCGCCGGGGCCTGTGACTACTGAGGGGTGCTGCCGGCTTCATCCAGTGCGGGCAGATCGGACTTGTCGCTGATCTCCTGCAGGATCGGCAGCAGATACTGGCGGAACTCCTCGTAGTTCTCCGTCACCGGGAAGTGGCCCAGTTTGGGCATCGCCCAGAACTTGCACCCGGGCACCAGGTCGGCCAGCTCCTGGGTCTCGGCCGGGGAGGTGTTGGGGTCGTACTCGCCGGTGAGCAGGTAGAGCATGCACTGGCTGGTGTCGATGGCCCGGGCCTCCTCCGGGGTGACGTGGTGGTCGTAGTAGTAGTAGTAGAGGTCTCCGGCGAACACCCCGGGTCCACCGCACTGGTACTCCCACTGGATCTCGCGCACGTTCGCCTCGGGGCTGTACGGGGAGATGTTGAGCATCATCGCCGCCCCGGTGGAGGTGCGCGAGACCTTCGGATTGTCGTACTCCCGGCGGATCCCTGCCATGCCGACATCGACGTATTCCGCGGCCGAGCGCAGGGCGCCTTCCACGGCGATGGTCGCCCGGTAGCGGTCGGCGTGCTTGGAGGCCAGGTCGATGGCCAAGTGACCGCCCATGGAGCTGCCCATGTAGACCGGGCTGTCCAGCTCGAGGGCCTCTGCCAGGGCGTTGGGGAAGGCGATCATGCGGGCCTTGGTCATCTGGTACTCCTGCTCCCACCACTTCTCCCCATGGGGCGGCAGAGACTTGCCGTGGAAGGGCAGGTCGAAGGCGATGACGCGGTAGCGGTCCGTGACCTCCGGGTCGTTGAGCATGTGCCGGTACTGACGCCCGTCGGAGCCGGCGGTGTGGCCCACGATCAGCGGGATTCCCTGGCCGGCCTCCTCGTAGTAGACCCGGTACTCGATGTCCTCGACGGTGAGGTAGACGTAGTGGCCGGTGATCGGCTCGTGCTTGGCCATGACTTAAGCTCCTTGGACGTTGAGCTGGCGGAAGATCTGCATCAGCCGGTTCAGGGCCGGCAGATAGGCGTAGAACTGGTCGGTGTTGCTCAGCTGCACCCCGTGCTTGATCGAGGAGGACTGCAGGGACTGGAAGAAGGGCCGGGGGTGCTCGGCAGTCATCTCCTCCCACTGTTCGCGGGTGCCGGTGATGGCGATCGCGGCGTCCTGCGGGTCGGTGCCGGCCTCCTCGACGGAGACGAGGCGGCCGTCGTCGTAGGCGGCCTCCCATGCCTGCTCCCCGATGGTCACGTGGAGTTTGCCGGTGTAGTAGCGCATCTCCCGGGAGAACTCGAAGTCCTCGGTGGCGTGGTGGAGCACATCGGTGAAGTCACGCATGGGCTTGCCTTTCATCAGTGGTCGGAACGGTGGAAGTGGGGCGGTCGAGGAGGGCGTACATCTTGGTGTGGTCCTCGAGGCCGAAACCCTCCTCGACGGTCTTGCGCCACAGCTCGGCGCAGTGGTGGCTGAGCTCGGCCTCCACGCCCAGTTCCTCGGCCAGGGCCAGGGCGATGTTGACGTCCTTGGTCATCAGCCCGATGGGGAACCCGGAGCCGTAGGAGCCCGACAGCATGAACTGGGCGACCTTGTTCTCGGAGGTGTTGCTGCGCCCGGAGGAGGCGTTGAGCACCTCGGTGAGGGTCTGCGGGTCGATCCCGAAGCGTTCCCCGATGTGCAGGGCCTCAACGGTCACGGCCACCGAGGCCGCCGAGACGAGGTTGTTCAGCGCCTTGGCCGCGTGCCCGGACCCGGGGGCCCCGACGTGGATGGTGGACTTGCCCATCACCTCGAACAAAGGCATCGCCTCGTGCACGTCGGCGGCAGCCCCGCCGGCCATGATGGCCAGCTGCCCGTTGACCGCCCCGCGCACACCCCCGGAGACCGGGGCGTCGACATAGCGCATCCCCTTCTCCTCCAGCGTGGATCCGAGCTGCTGAGAGCGGGTGGGCTCAGCCGAGGACATGTCGATGAACAGAGTGTTCAACGAGGCCCCGGCCACGACCCGGCCCTTGAGCAGGACGGCCTCGACGATCTCGGACGTCGGCAGCATCGTGATGATCACATCCGCGTTCTGCCACCCGGCCTCCTGCGCCGCCGCGGTGGTGGGGTAGGTGGTGAGGAACTTCTCCACCGCCTCGGTGCTCAGGTCCTGGACGATCAGCGTGTGCCCGGCCTCGGCCAGGCGCCCGGCCATGGGGAAGCCCATGTTGCCCAGGCCGATGAATCCGATGGTGCTCATGCCTGCGCCTCCGTTGCTTCGGCGTCCATCTCGGTGAAGACCTCCCGGGCCAGCCGGAAGCTCTCCAGGGCGGCCGGGGCCCCGCAGTAGATGGCGACCTGGAGGAAGACCTCCTGGATCTGCTCCTTGGTCACCCCGTTGCGGATCGCCCCGCGCACGTGGACCTTGAGTTCGTGCGGGCGGTTCAGGGCGGAGATCATGGCCAGGTTGATCAGGCTGCGTTGAGCCCGCTCCAGGCCCGGGCGGTTCCACACGTCACCCCAGCAGTACTGGGTGACCAGCTCCTGCATCGGCATCGAGAACTCGTCGGCCCCGTCGAGGCTGCGCTGGACGTAGGCGTCGCCGAGGACCTCGCGGCGGGTGGCCAGACCTTTGTCGAACAGTTCCTGGTTCAATCTGCTACTCCTTCGTCGGTGCCGCCGCGGTTCCAGACGGCTTGGATGTTGGTGAACTCGTGGACCCCGAAGTGGGACAGTTCCCGGCCGTAGCCGCTGTTCTTCACACCGCCGATGGGGATCCGCGGATCGGAGACGGCGATGCCGTTGATGAACACCCCGCCCACCTGCAGGCGCCGGGCCACCGTCGAGGCCAGGTTCGCGTCGGCGGTCCACAGGCTGGCGGAGAGCCCGAACTGGGAGTCGTTGGCCTTGGCGATCGCGTCTTCGAGGTCCTCGGCGATGATCAGGGAGGCGACGGGGCCGAAGATCTCCTCGCGGAAGGCTGTCATCGAGGGCGTGACCCCGGCCAGGACGGTGGGCTGGTAGTAGTTTCCCGGCCCGTCGATGAGTTCCCCGCCGGCCAGCAGCTGGGCGCCCTCGGTCAGGGTGCGTTGGACCTGGGTGTGGATCTCCTGGCGGATGTCGTCGCGGGCGATGGGCCCGATGTAGGTGTCCTCCTCGGTGGGGTCTCCCACTGTCAGGTTCTTGACCTTGGCCACGAACGCCTCGGTGAACTCCTCGGCGATCTCGTGGTGGAGGATGATGCGCTTGGCGGCGATGCAGATCTGGCCGCTGTTCTGGAACCGGCCCTGGATCGCCGCGTCCACCGCTTCCTCCAGGTCCGCGTCGGCCAGGACGATGAAGGCGTCCGACCCTCCCAGCTCCAGCACGCTGCGCTTGACCACCCGGCCGGCCTGGGAGGCAATCGCCGCACCGGCCCCCACACTGCCGGTGACCGTCACCGCCGCGATCCTCGGATCCGCAATGGCCGCCGACACCACCTCGTTGTCGGCGTTGAGGACGCTGAAGGCTCCCTCTGGCAGCCCGGCCTCCACCCACAGGGCCTCGATCGCCACACCGCAGCCGACCACGTTGGGGGCGGGCTTGAGGACATAGGCGTTGCCGCCCAGCAGGATCGTGATCCCCCCGCGCATCACCTGCCAGACGGGGAAGTTCCACGGCTCCACCGCCAGCACCGGGCCCAGGGGCAGGTATGACACGTGGGCCTCGGGCCCGATCTGGGTGGGGGTGTCGGCGAGGATCTCCGCCCCGTTCTCGGCGTACCAGGACATCACCCGGGCCGCCTTCTCCACCTCCGCCCTCGACTGGGTGATGGGCTTGCCCATCTCGGCGGTGATCAGCGCGGCCAGCTGCTCGGCATCGCGGCGCATCAGCCCGGCCATCCGGGCCAGGACCTCGCACCGGGTCTCGGGGTTGGTCTGGCTCCACTGCTCGAATCCTGCCTGTACCCGGTGCAAGACCGTCTCCAGGTCCTCGGCGCTGACGAAGGGGTGGGTCTCGATCACCTCTCCGGTGGCGGGGTTGCGCGACGTCGCGGTCGCTGATGCTTGGACAGTCACAATTACGGTCCTTTCCGGGGGCCGGGTCAGGGAAAGTACGCGAGATGGTCCGCTGCCCTCACCGCGACGGTGAGGGGGAGCGTCCACCCGGGGGGTCAGCCATCGGCCGGGAGAGCTCCCGCCCGACGACCGGCCCGAGCCGGCGAGGGTGGGGCCGTCAAACCGGTACGTGTCACTGAAGTGGCACTGCGGTGGATCGGGCCCCCGGTCGCTGTGAGGAAGATGACTGCCCCGTGTGGTCGATCTCTCGGCCCGATCGGTTTCCATCTGTCTCGGTCTGTGCTAGCGACCTCTTGATAAAAGGCTAGAGGGGTGTCACCCTGCTGTGAACAAGCAGTTTCGGAACCTAAGCTTCTGGAAAAGAGAACGATGGAGTTCGCCCAACTGGAGATGTTCGTGGCCGTGGCCGAGCACGGCGGGATCACCGCCGCCGCCGAGAAGATGCTGCGAGCCCCCTCGAACGTGTCCACCCGCATCCGGCTCCTGGAGAAGGAACTGGGCATGGACCTGTTGCTGCGCGACAAGCGGCAGGTCACTCTCTCCGCAGAAGGGGAGGCGTTCCTGGAATACGCCCGCCGGCTGATCGACATCGCCGGGGAGGCCAAGTCCCTGGCCACCGGCGAGCAACCCCGCGGGCGGTTCCGCATCGGGGCCTTGGAGAGCACCTCGGCGGTGCGGATCCCCTCGTTGCTGGCGGAGTTCCACCTCAACTACCCTGCGGTGGACCTCGAGCTGGCGGCCGGGTCTTCCGGGATGCTCTTCGACCACCTGCTCAGCGGACAGGTCAACGCCGTCTTCACCGACGGCGCACCGGCCTCACCGGTGCTCACGGGCCTGCACGCCTTCACCGAGGAGCTGGTCATCCTCACCCCCGAGCCGGTGAAGGCCATCGACGAGGGATTCCGGGCATCCAACCCCACGGCCTTCGTCTTCGGCACCGTGTGCTCCTACCGGCAACGGTTCGAGGAGTGGATGGAGCAGAGCACCATCAACCCGGGCCGGGTCGTGGAGATCTCCTCTTACTACAGCATGCTCGCGTGCGTGGCCGCCGGGGCCGGGATCTGCATGATGCCACGCAGCCTCTACGAGACCCTGCCCGGCGGCAACCGCGTCACCTGCCACCCCATCGAAGGCGACTTGGGGCGAGTAGAAACCTGGCTCACCTGGCGACGCGACGCCCGCTCGGCCAATCTGAGGGCCTTCGTGCGCCAGACCAAGGAACACCTGGCGCACCTGGCCGAACTGCAGCCTGCAGCGGTCGGATAACCCCATCACCACGACCGGCCCGGCCTAACCTGCCAGGCAACGTACGTCCGTTGAGGTGTGTGCCGGGGACCATCACCTCACGCCGGCTCGTCCAGGTTTCACGGTTCGTGTGTCGCAGTAGCGGCCTCCTGACGGGCCTCCAGCACCCTGAGTCCAAGACGGTAACCACGGTCCCAGGACCGACCGAACGATTGCTGGTGGGTCCCTGGGCAGGTAGGTGCAAGGACGGCTCCGTCCCCTCCGCTTTACATATGGCCCGGATATCGGACTCCTAACCGATAGGAGTTGTGCCAAACATGTCGAAGTGGGGGCTTCAAGGGTCGGTTCTGAACAAATCAAATGGGCCAAAATTGGGAATCTAAGATCTGGGACACAAATTTCCGTCCATGCCTATCAGGCATGGACCTCAGGCCTCAGTTGGGTCGAGGACGGGAAGCAGGTCTCCTGCTTCGTCGATGCAATCGAGTAGATCGCGGTGGGGAACGTCGTCTTCGGCATAGTGATACCTGCGGGTAAGCAGTTCCCGAAGTGCACCTTCGCCGGGGCTTTCGTTACGGCTGCGAAGCTTCCACCTTTGAGCCACCGTGGCGGTTTGCAAGAACATTCCAACGTCGATTTGGTCAAGTACAAACTCAACAGGCAACCGAGGTTCGTCTGGCGTCTCTGGTCGGGAACCGATTTGGCGGAGTTGTTGCGGGGTCACGGTCTGTGGATTAATTCCTTGTTGCTGCATTCGCCAATTAAGTCCGGCATTCATGATGGCGACTAGAATCTGCCAATCAAGCCAACCGTTTTCCCTGAGTGCGGTGACGACTGCTTGACCGCGGTCATCCGTCAAGATGCCGGCAAGCGAGAATCTCCAGGCCTCTTCTGCAACTTCATACCGTTGGCGGATGAGTTCTAATGCGTATTGACGGTCATAGTCAGGACCATCTGCCGTGGATGCCGCCAAGTGTTCGTTTTCTACAGGCTTGAATCCATCGGAGGACGATGGCCTTTCGGCTGCGGTGCATCGCCCATAGTGCCCCTCGGGCATGAGGTCTGCGGCCTCTTGGTACGGCCGCGCTACCATGACTTTGTTGGCAATGCCATCGCGCATCAACGACTCCAGGATTGTCCGCAGCTCACCTAAAGGTCGCACATAAATTGGGGTAATCAACTGCAATCCGGTCGCTACTAGCTTCCGGGGAATGTCCTCAAGGTCGGTCGTGCTATTGGGCAACGTGATTTTTACTATAATTTCGGGATTGGAATCGTCGATTTCGACGCCAGTAGTTTCGCGCGAGTCATCGGCTACAACTTCGACGAATGTTCGAACAGTGGACTTAATAAAGGCCGGCTCTAGCCGGGCGATGTCGGCGAGAAGGACTTGAAATGCTGCACAGAAAGCTTCCGTAGTCAGGACTGTGGATCGGTTATTTTTGAAAGTGAAAATCCATCGGACTCCTAGTGTGTTGAAGTCAATTGTGCGTTGCGTCCCTAGGTCGGCCAAGACGGGACCTGTAATTTGCTCACACGCAAGTTTCTGGAATTGCTCTTCATCCAGTGGCATTGAATTTTCTGGGTCTGAGGACTGCTCGGCAAGGTACTCGTACCAATCGGTCCCAGAATGAGCAGCTCTGAATAGGGGCTCTAGTGATGGCCAGAACTTGCGGACGGCAACAAGTGTGGTTAGTTCGTTCAGGGCCTGCGACTTCAACTCGGGGTGCTTGTCGAAGTCAAAGGGGGCAGTGGAAAGCGAGTAATGGGCAAGTAAAGCGACTTCCGTCAACTGCGCTCCATCGACCCAACATCCGCTGGCCTGGGCGGCCCCTGCAGCCTCGAGGAGGGCCTTCGGAACGTGTGCTTTCACAGCGTCTTCTGAGCTCTGGTTCGCCATCATTGCGGCAGTGCAGGTGTACATTTTTGCTGCGTAGGCCAGTCCAAGCTCCCGGTACAGGCTTCCGATGTAGCGCATCACGATTATTGCGCCGAGCATCGAGTCGCCGTGGAACCAGTTCACTTTCGCGTTGTGAAACTCGGCCAGTGCCTGAAGCGGCTTATCAGCCTTGACGAAGGCCACGCCGCGGGCGCGGCATTTGTCTGCGATCGCGGCGTCACCTTCTACGGCGGCGGTCGCTGCGTCCAGCCCGTCGCGAACCTTTGCGTAGTTCGGCTGCGACGATAGGGCCGGCGCGAACATCGTGAAGACTCGACTGAGAACTCCAACCGAGTATGGGCGTGCTTTTGGGAGCAGATCGATGAGCTGGTCGAGGTAGGTCATGGCGCCCGCAATATCGACAAGGTCGCCCTCGACCACAGAGGAGGTGTCGACATCATATTCATCGAGCTTGATGCCGGCATGTGGGGCGACTTGAGCCAGCTCCGGACGGCCACGCTCTTTCTCCACTTTTACCCAATCGGGCAGGAGGCACAGGAACGATAGGGTGCCGGTCAACGACGCAGCGCGCACCGGATATGTGGAGATATCGGTGGTATCAAGTTCGGACGCGATATGGATTTGCAGACGCTCGCTCGCCTCAGCAATTTCAGCTGCTTCGACTTGTGCGACACCGGTGCTCCACATCGTGCCCCAGTACGATACGAGGGTCACGGCATCATCGAGGATGTTCGTCTGATTACTAGAGCAAGCGAAGTTGATGGCGCGGCGGATGAGGTCCTCGACTCCTGTGGCGACACCCATGCCACGGAACCGGGCTACTGACATCTCGTAGCAGGCTCGGAAGACCAGTTCGCTGTCCTCGTGGGCGTCGTCATCAGTGAGGAACGCGCCCATGAAGTCCAACCATTCGGGCAGGTCGGCGTTCGTGTCCTTGTCCCAAGTGGCGAACCGTAAACCATCAGAGATCTCGCCCTGTGTCGCCGGAGTGAAGGCTGCTGGCCCACGATTGCGACGCAAGCTCTCCAGCAACTCTTCGTACCATTGCGGGGCCGTGTCCCCCTCCGGGTCAGGCACCATGGAGGACGGCAGCTCCAGGTAGTGCCTTGCTACCCATACCAGGTCATGCTCGGCGAGCATCGTGGCGATCTTCATCCCGCTGAAGACGTTCAGCGTCACCCCATACGTTTCCCGCGCGATCCGCTGGAGCTCGTGAGTCGTCGACTCCGGAATCGAATGCACACTGAAGAATGTGACGAGATCGACCGGCGCGGCCCCTTCAGCGCAGATTCCGGCAAGGTCCGCCAGGACCTTCGCCTTTAACTTCTCCCGCTGGATTGTGTATGCCACCACCACAGGTGACGTCGAGGCGGAAGCTGAGAAACCAGCCGAGTGGGGCAACTCATCGGGGATACGGGTGGTGTAGGACTCAGCGTCCCGCTGCTGATCACCACCGGCACTGACTGGGCCGTTGGCGACGAGAATATTGGCGCTGATGCGTTTGCGAGTGATGCGCGTGGCGATGTCCTCGAACTTGTGGTGTTCGTTGCGGTCAGCCAACTGCCCCAGGCGGAAGCTAATGTACGACTCAAGTTCAGGGATCTGTTCGCTCACGAAGCAATCCTGTCATCCGGGTCCAGTAGGTGTGTGGTGACCGCCCGAGTGCGCGGGGGTCGGCGTAAGTTGTAGTCCCCCAAGCCGGTGATGCGTCCGCGCTTTAGGGCCAACTACGTCTGCGCGAGGACGCCACCACAGTGAAGATCATCGAACCCACCGGGGTGCAACCACGCTTAAATGCTTTGGCTATGGCTGGCTCCCCACCATCACGTCCGTCACGTATGAGGCGACCATGCCATCCGTCAGCTCTGCCACAGAGTCAACGATGATTGGTATCAGGGTGGGGGCCATGGCGAGTAGACCAAGAGAGAGCGCGGCATCGACTAAGAGCTCCCGAGTGCGCCGGCGTCTTTTGCGAGGAGACATGATTCCTTCCGGTGGTTGATCTTTACACCGTAACCAATGCAAACGACAGGCTAAGGAGTCTCCTGGAGCCGACTTACGGACAGGAGTCGCCGGTCGGCTCGGCGTCGACTTCATCCGACGCATCGGCTGCACTGACGTCTGTGCTTTTGTTCTCCTGTCGGCGCTTCCGCGTCAGGTGGAACAGGCCCTCTGGCCAGTCCGTGAGGTGCCCCTCCATGCGATCTAGTGCCTCGTAGGCCTCGAGCGTGCTGTAGCCCAGCATCGGGAACTTGTCGCCGCGTTCCATCGCGATCTCATTCAAGGTTTCTGCCAGTTCTTCGCGGTCAGGGCGCGCGTCGAAGCGAGACATCGCCTCGTCGAGCATGGACCGCAGCATTCCTCGGGTGATCGGCGGGTCAGCATCAGGATGTCGGTGGGATTCATCCTCAGCGCGCTCTGGCAGCTGAACGTACATCTCGCGCCACATCACGCTGAACGGCGTGAACTTAGGCGAGCCCTCGATGGCGGTGTAAGTCCCTCTATTGATCCGCCAACGCAGGTTCCAGCCGGATTTTTGAGGCCTTTTCGTCCTACCGGCGACACCGACGTAGCCTCGCACGACGACCTGCCCCTTGGGTGCCTTCTTGAGGAGGTTCGGCATGACGCTCCAGTAGTCGAGGAGGAACGTCACGCGCCCGAAGGGTTCGAGTCGTACGACCGCGTTGGAGACTGCCTCATCCGCGCCGAACGACCCTCCGGTCTTGAACATTCGCGGACCGACAGAATGGTCCTTCTTGCCGTGTCCGCTGAAGCTCAGGCTGGGTGAGTAGATGGTTACCGGCACTCTGCCCGGATTCTCGACAACTAGCTGGGCGAGCTCCAATGCCCGCCCGTGCGTGATGCTGCGAGCATTGTGGTCATTCTGAAGTGCGAAGCGTCCCGACCGGTTGGTCATGAGCATGACCTCCGGTTCCCAGATGGCCGTGTTGAGGTAGACCTTGACCCGGCCTCCGTCGAGGAAGTGCTTGGCGATTTGCCAACCGAGAGCCACCATGGCGGTGGCGAAGCTGAGAATCGACACGATTAGCGCCCACGTTGCCACAGGCGCGCTGAACAACTCAGGTGAAGCGGGGGCGGGGTCCATGTCTCGATGATTCCATCCGGGACCTTGATTGGCTGGGACTGCTGCCCCTTCGGGCGACTACAAGGTCTGCCGCATTGCACGTGGGATCTTCCTGAATGCGTGTGACAGTGAGGAACTTGAATCTAAAGGTTGACATATCAACATAATACGAGTTGGCTGGTGCGTGTTCACGAAAACGGTCGTGAGGCGGCTGGGTAGCGTGTGGGGGAGATTCCCGATCGCACTCAGGAGATCCCCCCATGGCCCGAGCCCGCAAGAGGACACAAGTCGAGGGGCAGCTGAGCATTGATGCCTTTCTCTTCCCGGAACCTGAGGAGGTTCGTGATGAACACGTACGGCAAGTTCGCGCAAGAAGCGTGGAAGACGACCGCGCCGGCGGAGTACGCCCTGATCCCGGACCCGGATCAGTGGTTCGAGCAGCTGGGGGAGGAGGCGGCGCAGCGGGTGGGCGAGCTGATGATGGAGCTGGCCGGCCCGGACAGGAAAGGGGAGACCTATCTGGAGAAGGTGGGGCGGTTGAACGCGGCGAAGATGCAGGCCGAAGAGATCGTGCGCGCGGAGATGCTGACCCCGGACCCCTCCGTGCAGCAGGAGGAAGACGAGGATCCCGAGTCGGGGATGGCCGAGACTCTCGAGGAGATGAAAGAGCTGAACCGGATTTATCGGGACTTCCTGGACGAGTCGGCGCAGGAGGAGGCCGAGCGGCCGTAGGGCTGGAGCCGACCACCGGATCTGCGCCCACGGAGAGCTCGGGACGCTTCGTCCCTCGGGCCCAGGATGACCTGGCCCCGTCCGGGGCGCAGGCAAGGTTCCGAGCCAACCTCGCAGCGCTTCGGGTGCTGCGCATCCTCCAGGCCGAGGAGCGGACTGCCACCGAAGCTGAGCGCACCACGCTGGCCCGCTGGGGTTCCTGGGGTGCCAGCGGGGTCGCCGAAGTCTTCGACGAGTCCCGCACCGAGTACGAGGCCGAGCGGGCCGAACTGCGCGAACTGCTGGATGAAACCGAGTACGCCGCCGCCCGGCGCACGGTCATCAACGCCCACTACACCGACCCGGCGATCGCCGCCGAGGTCTGGGGCGCCCTGACCGGGCTGGGTTTTGAGGACGGGCGGGTGCTGGAGCCCGGCTCCGGTGCCGGCACCTTCATCGGCCTGGCCCCGGAGGGGGCCCAGATGACCGGGGTGGAGCTGGATCCGGTGACCGCGGCGATCTCCCAGGCCATCTACCCACAGGCCACCATCCGCACGGAGTCGTTTGCCGACACCCGGATGCCCGGTGGCGCCTTCGACGCCGCGGTAGGCAACGTCCCGTTCTCCCGCAACTCTTTGCACGATCCCCGGCACAACGCGGCCGGGCATTCGATGCACAACCACTTCATCCTCAAGTCCTTGGCCCTGATCCGGCCTGGTGGGGTGGTCGGGGTGATCTCCAGCGCGTTCACCCTGGACGCGCAGAACCCCGCGGCCCGCCGGGAAATGGCCGAGACCGCTGATCTGTTGGGCGCGGTGCGCCTGCCCACCGGCGCCCACCGTCGGGCTGCCGGCACGGACGCGCTGACCGACGTGCTGATTTTCCGGCGCCGCCTGCCCGGGGAGGAGCCGCTGGATCAGTCGTGGGTGGAGACCGCCCCGGTGGAGCTGGATGGCCAGCAGGGGCGGATGAACGCCTACTTCCTCGCCCACCCTGAGCGGGTGCTTGGGGAGCCGGTGATCGGCAACGGCATGTACGGCTCCGCCACCCTGACCGTGCGCGCGGAGGACCTGGCGGCCACCGGGGCCCGGCTGCACGAGCAGCTATCCGACATCATTAAACAGGCCCTGGCGGCCGGGCGCGGGATGGCCGAACGCACTGGCGAGCAAGAGCTCGAGGTCGCGGCCCTGGTGCCGGCTGGTGAGCAGGAGCAGATCGGGCACATCACCGACCGCGGGGAGGCGGGCTTCACCCAGGTCACCGTGGAGGGGGTGCACGCCCCGCTGAAGGTCCCACGGACGCAACAGGGCGAACTCCGGGCCCTGCTGGGTCTGCGTGATCAGGGGCGGGCGGTGCTGACGATGGAGGCGGCCAACGTCGAGGACACCCCGGAGCTCGACGCTATGAGGGCCCAGTTGGCGGGCAGCTACACGGCGTATGTGGAGCGGTACGGGCCGATCAATCGGTTCACTGAACGGCGCACCGGCAAGTACGACGAGGCAGGGGCGGACATCCTGGCCCGGGTCACTCCGCCGGCGGTGCGGTTGCTGCGCGGGGACCCGTTCGGGCCGCTGGTGCTGGGTCTGGAGCACTTCGACGAGGGATCGGGCACCGCCGTGGCGGCCGGTCTGCTCTCGGAGCGGCAAGTGCAGCCGCGCCGTCCCGTGCTCGGGGTCGACACCCCAGATGAGGCACTGGCCGTCACCCTGGACACGCTGGGCACCGTGGACCTGCCCCATATCGCCCGGCTGCTGGGCACCGACGAGGCCGGGGCGCGCGAGGCGCTGGGGGAGCTGGTCTACGAGGTGCCCGGTGAGGACGGCATCTATGAGACCCGGGCCGAGTACCTGTCCGGGGACGTGCGCCAGAAGCTGGACGCCGCCCGGGCCGCGGCAACCACCGGGGCCCGGTTCCAGACGAACGTGGCGGCCCTGGAGGCGGTGCTGCCGGCCCCGCTGGGGGCCGATGAGATCGAGGCCCGCATCGGGGCGGTGTGGGTGTCCCCGGAGATCCACGAGCAGTTCCTGCGCCACATCATCAAAGACCCCAGTGCCCGGGTGGATCGGATCAGCGGGGCGAACTGGGAGGTGCGGGCCTCCCGCCACGTCTTCGCCGCCCGCAACGACTGGGGCACCGAGCGGATGGCCGCCGGGGACATCTTTAAGAACCTCGCCGAGCAGCGCCGTATCCAGGTCACCGACCCCGACCCGTCGGACCCGGAAGGCAACCGCCGGGTGGTCAACGCCACCGAGACCACCGCCGCCCAGGAGAAGGCGCAACTGATGCAGGAGCGCTTCGGCGAGTGGGTGTGGGAGGACCCGGCCCGGGCGGCCGGGCTGGTGGATGAGTACAACCGGCGGTTCAACTCCATCGTGCTGCGCGACTACACGGTCGAAGGAGAGCGGCTGTCCTTCCCCGGGCTGGTGAAGAACTTCACCCCCCGCCCGCACCAGCGGGCGGCGGTGGCCCGGATGCTCTCGGAACCCTCGGTGGGGCTCTTCCACGAGGTCGGGGCGGGCAAGACCGCCGAGATGGTCATCGGGGCGATGGAGCTGCGCCGGCTGGGGATGGCCCGCAAACCCGTGGTGGTGGTGCCCAACCACATGCTCGAGCAGTTCACCCGCGAGTGGCTGCAGCTCTACCCCCAGGCCCAGATCCTCGCCGCGTCCTCGGAGGATCTGGCCGGGGAGAAACGGCGGGTCTTCGTCGCGAGGGCCGCGGCCAGTGACTGGGACGGGATCATCATGACCCGCACCGCGTTCGAGCGCATTGAGCTCTCTCCAGGCAGCCGCGATGCGTACTCCGCCCGGGAAGCCGACCGGCAACGGGCCGAGCTGCAGGCGGCCCGCCAACGGGCGGCAGAGCGCGGGGCGGAGAGCATGTCGGTCAAGCGCATGGAGGCCGCCCTCCAGCGGTTCGAGGAGCGCCTCAAGGCCAAAGCCGACCGGGAAGTCGACCCCGGCATCACCTTCGAGCAGACCGGCATCGACTACCTGGTGGTGGACGAGCTGCACGACTTCAAGAATCTGACCACCCCGTCGAACATCCAGGACGCGGCGATCGATGGGTCCAAGCGCGCCAGTGACCTGCACGCCAAGGTGGAGTACCTCCGGTCCCAGCACGGGGATCGGGTGATGACCGGGGCGACCGCGACACCGATCGCCAACTCGATCACCGAGATGTACGTGATGCAGCGCTATCTGGGCCCGGAGTTGTTGGAGCGGGCCGGGATCCACGACTTCGACTCGTGGGCGGCGACCTTCGGTCA
>NZ_JBISWK010000002.1:0-13265 GCF_044462205.1 Kocuria rhizosphaericola
CGCTTCTCGTGTGCGGGCGGCTCAGCGCAGGACGACCGTCCGGTTGCCGTGCAGGATGACCCGGCCCTCGCAGTGCCACTTCACCGCGTTGGACAGGGCCTTGCACTCGGTGTCCCGTCCCGCGGCCACGAGGTCCTCCGGGCCGTGGGTGTGGTCCACGTCCACGAGCTGCTGGGCGATGATCGGGCCCTCGTCCAGCTCGGCGTTGACGTAGTGCGCCGTGGCGCCCACGGTCTTCACCCCGCGCTCATAGGCCTGGTGGTACGGCTTGGCGCCCTTGAAGCTGGGCAGGAACGAGTGGTGGATGTTGATCACCCGCCCCTCCATCCGGGTGGCCAGCGAGTCGCTGAGCACCTGCATGTAGCGGGCCAGGACCACCAGCTCCACCTCGAAGCGGTCCACCAGCTCCAGCAGCCGGGACTCGGCCTGCGGCTTGGTGTCCGGGGTGACGGGCACGTGGAAGAACGGGATCCCGTGCCATTCCACCAGGCGCTGGTGGTCCCGGTGGTTGGAGACCACCGCGACGATGTCCACGGGCAGGTCCCCGGTCCGGGCCCGGAACAGCAGGTCGTTGAGGCAGTGGCCGAACTTGGAGACCATCACCAGGACCCGCCGCTTCGTCCCGTGCTCGTTGAGTTCCCAGCGCATGCCGAACTGCTCGACGACGGGCGCGAGGTCCTCGCGCAGGGAGTCCTGGTCCAGGGTCTCGCCGGTGGCGGAGGTGACGTGCACGCGCATGAAGAAGTGCCCGACCCGGCGGTCGTCGAACTGCGTGAGCTCCACGATCGTGCAGCCGTGGGCCAGGAGGACACCGCTGACCGCGTGCACGATCCCCGGTGCCTCCGGGCAGTCGAGGGTGAGCACCAGCTCGGTCGCAGCCCGTGCGCCGGCGACCGTCGCCGCCTGTGCTCGCTGCTGGTCAGCATTCGATGACATTGACGGCCAATCCACCACGGGAGGTCTCCTTGTACTTGATCTTCATGTCGTTGCCCGTCTCCCGCATGGTCTTGATGACCTGGTCGAGGGAGACCTTGTGCTCGCCGTCGCCCTGCATGGCCAGGCGGGCGGCGTTGACGGCCTTCGAGCTCGCGATGGCGTTGCGCTCGATGCACGGGATCTGCACCAGCCCGCCCACCGGGTCGCAGGTCAGGCCGAGGTTGTGCTCGATGCCGATCTCGGCGGCGTTCTCCACCTGTTCCGGGGACCCGCCGAGCACGGCGCAGAGTCCCGCGGCGGCCATGGAGCAGGCCGAGCCGACCTCGCCCTGACAGCCCATCTCCGCGCCGGAGATGGAGGCGTTCTCCTTGATCAGGATACCGACGGCGGCCGCCGTCAGCAGGAACTCCACCACGCCGTCCTCGTCCGCTCCCGCCACGAAGCGGGCGTAGAAGTGCAGCACGGCGGGGATGATGCCGGCCGCCCCGTTGGTCGGGGCCGTGACGATCCGCCCGCCCGAGGCGTTCTCCTCGTTGACCGCCAGGGCGTAGAGGTTGATCCACTCCATGGCGTGCAGGGCGTCGGGGACCGGCTGCCCGGTGGCGGCCGCGGCGGCGTCCACCTCGCGGAGGCGGGACCGCAGCGCCGGTGCCCGGCGGCGGACCTTGAGCCCGCCGGGCAGCGTGGCCTCGGTGCGGGTGCACCCGTTCTCCACGCACTCCTGCATGACGGCCCAGATGTGCAGCAGGCGCGTGCGCAGCTCGTCCTCGCTGCGCCAGGACAGCTCGTTGGCGAGCATGATCCCGGCGATCGACGTCCCCTCGCGCCGGCAGTGCTCCAGGAGCTGCCGGCCGGTGGTGAACGGGAAGGGCACCTCGGTGGTGTCCTGGACGATGCGGTCCGTCCCCTTCACGTCCCCGTCCACCACGAAGCCGCCGCCCACCGAGTAGAAGGTCCGCTCCCGCACCAGCTCGCCGTCGGCCCCGTAGGCGAAGAACGTCATGCCGTTGGGGTGGGCGGGCAGGGACTTGCGCCGGTGCATGACCACGTCCTTCGTCCGGTCGAAGGGGACCGGGTGGACCCCGGCCAGGCACAGCTGTCCCCGGTCCGTGCTGACCTGCACCTGCTCGTCGGCCGTGCCGGTGTCCACGGTCTCCGGGTCCTCGCCCTGCAGCCCCAGGATGACGGCCTTGTCCGAGCCGTGCCCGTGACCGGTGGCCCCGAGCGAGCCGAACAGCTCCGACCGGACCCTGGAGACCGCGTCGAGGAGGCCGTCGCCGGCCAGCCCCTCCGTGAACAGCCGGGCGGCCCGCATCGGCCCCACCGTGTGTGACGAGGAGGGGCCGATGCCGACGGAGAACAGGTCCAGCACGGACAGGGCCATCAGGGCACCTCGGGCGAGGCGAACTCCGTCATGGCGTCCAGCAGCCACCGGGCGGTGTACTCGGCGAAGGAGGCCCGCGGCAGGACGCGCCAGGTCAGCTCCGCGGTCCGCCACAGCAGCACGGGCACGGGTCCCAGGGTCGTGGAGACGGCGGTGCCGACCGCGAAGGCCCGCGGGTGCAGGTCCAAGTGGCAGCTCTTCTCGAGCACGGCGCGGGCCGAGGGCCCGGACAGCTCCAGCGTGGTGCGGTTGGCGGACAGGTCGACGGCCTGCCCGGGCTCGGTGCCCAGTGCCCGGGCCAGCCCGGCGGCGGTGCCGGCGTCGTCGGTGCCCGCCGCTCGGAGGTCGGTCCCCGCGGGGCCGACCTCCGCGGGCCCCGCGCCCTCGGGACCGACGAGCAGGAACTCGTCGGGGCCGATCCACAGGATCGCGGTGGCCCCGGCAGTGCCGGTGACCTGGCCGTGGCCGGCCGGCAGAGGCATCCCGGCGACGGCGGCGACCGCCTCGGCGGCCGGCGTGCCGGGCTCCACCCGGATCCCCACCATGGTCAGGAAGGGGATCTCGCGCAGGGCCACGCCCCGCTCACCGGCAACGGTGGCCTCCCGGATCGTCTCGTCCAGGTGGGCCAGCGGGCTGCGGCGCAGCCGGGTGGCGTCCGTCAGTACTTGTTCAGCCGTCACGGCGGGCTCCTTCGGGGTCGTAGAGGACGGGTTCTGCGATGACGACGTCCACGACCTGCCCGTCGAGCGGGGCCTGGAGCGTCTCACCGATGCGGTTGCGGCCGTTCTCGACCAGGGCGAGCCCGAAGGTCCGGTCCAGGGCGGCGCTGCGGTAGCTGGAGGTGACGTGACCGACCATCGGCACGGGTCCCTCCTCAGGGGTGATGGGGGTGCCGTGGTCGACCAGCTGGGCGCCCTCCGGCAACCGGAACGTCCGGTCCACCGGCAGGACCGCGACCAGCTGCTTGCGGTCGGGGCTCGTGGCGGACGGGCGGTCGTAGGAGCGCCTGCCGATGAAGTCCTTGGTCTTGGACACCACCCAGTCCATCCCCAGGTCCTGCGGGGTGACCGTGCCGTCGGTGTCCTGCCCCACGATGGGGAAGGCCTTCTCCGCGCGGAGCACGTGCATGGTCTCGGTGCCGTAGGGCGTGATGCCGAACTCGGCGCCGGCCTCCGCGACGGCCTCCCAGACGGACAGCCCGTACCAGGAGGACACGTTGAGCTCGAAGGCGAGCTCTCCGGAGAACGAGATCCGGCAGATCCGTGCGGGGACCCCGGAGGCCAGGACGGTCTCGCGGAAGGCCATGAACGGGAACGCCTCGTTGGACAGGTCCAGCTCGGGGGCGAGCTTCTCGACGACGGCCCGGGACTTCGGGCCGACGACGGCGACGGTGGTGTACTGCTCGGTGACGGAGGTGAACACCACGTCCAGCTCCGGCCACTCGGTCTGGGACCACTCCTCGAGCCAGTCCAGGACCTTGGCCGCACCACCGGTGGTGGTGGTCATGAAGTACCGGTCCTCGTCCAGGCGCAGGGTCACGCCGTCGTCGAAGACCATCCCGTCGGCGGTGCACATGACCCCGTAGCGGCCCATGCCGGGCTTGAGCTTCTTGAACGCGTTGGTGTAGACGCGGTTGAGGAACTCCCCGGCGTCCTTGCCCCGGATCTCGATCTTGCCCAGGGTGGTGGCGTCCATGAACCCCACGGACTCGCGGACGGCCGCGCACTCGCGCAGCACCGCCGCGTCCATGTCCTCTCCGGCCTGCGGGTAGTACCAGGGCCGCTTCCACTGCCCGACGTCCTCGAAGAGAGCTCCGTGGGCCACGTGCCAGGGGTGGACCGAGGTCAGCCGCACCGGGTCGAACAGGTCGCCGCGCCGCCGTCCGGCCAGGGCCTTGAAGGCCACCGGGGTGTAGGGGGCGCGGTACGTGGTGGTGCCGATGCCGCCGACGTCGGTGCTGTTCAGCGCCGCGGCGATGACACCGATGGCGTTGACGCCGGAGGTCTTGCCCTGGTCGTTGGCGGTGGAGATGGAGGTGTAGCGCTTGACGTGCTCGACGGACCGCATGCCGGCGCCGGTCGAGCGCAGCACCTCGGCGACGGTCTGGTCGCGCTGGAAGTCCACGAAGTGGTGGCTCCAGTCCGAAGGCTCCCCGTCGGGTCCCGGCACGAGCCACAGCGGCCGGACGGGCAGGGACTCCGTGCTCTCCGCGTGCGGGGTCTCGGGCTGGGCCTCGAAGCCGGCCCGGCGGGTGGCCTCGGCGCCGGCGAGGGCGCCCTCGGTGAGACACCACGCCAGGTCGGTGGTGCCGTTGACCGAGCCCGCGGTGTGCTGGTCCCGCACCGTGGCGCCCGGCACGAACGCCGCGAGGCGCTCGTCCCAGGTCAGCTTCCCCTGCCGCTGGCTGTGCAGGTGGACGACCGGGGTCCACCCGCCCGAGACGGCGAGCAGATCCGTGTCCACGGTCGTGGTGGGGCCGGTCAGCCTGTCGTCCTCGTCGATCCCGCTGATCGTGACGGCGCTGATCCGCCCGTGCTCGCCGTCGCCGGCGGTGTCCACCACGGCGCTGCCGGTGAACAGGCGCACTCCGGTGCTCGCGGCGATGTCGGCGGCCCGGCCGTGGACCTCCGGCCGCGAGTCGACGACGGCCGCGACGCGGATCCCGGCGGCGGCGAGGTCGGCCACGAGATCGTAGGCGGAGTCGTTCGTGGTGGCCACGACCACCGACGTGCCGGCGGCCACGGCGTAGCGGTTGAGGTAGGTGCGCACCGCGCCGGCGAGCATGATGCCGGGGCGGTCGTTGTTGGCGAACACGACCGGCCGCTCGTGCGCACCGGTGGCGAGCACGATCTGCTTCGCCCGCACATGCCAGATCCGCTCCCGCGACACCCCGGCGCCGGGGGCCTCGGACAGGTGGCCGGTGCGCCGCTGGACGGCGACGACGTAGTTGCTGTCGTAGTTGCCGAAAGCAGTGGTGCGGTGCAGGACCGTGGTCTCCGGGGCGGCCTCGAGGGCGGCGAGGGTCTCGGCCACCCAGGTGCGGGCGGGCAGGCCGTCGACGACCTCGTCGCGGCCCGACAGCAAGGAACCGCCGGCCTGCGGCTGCTCGTCCATGAGGATGACCCGGGCCCCGGTGCGGGCGGCCTCGCGGGCCGCGGCCAGCCCGGCGGGACCGGCGCCGACGACGAGGACGTCGGTGTGCACGTGCTTGTGGTCGTAGACGGCCTCGTCCTGGCGGGGGTCGAGCTGTCCGAGCCCGCGCAGGTAGGACGCCTGCAGCCCGTCGGTCAGCTCCACGGTGGTGGCCGGGAGCATGGACTCGTCGACGTCGGCCGCGGTGCGCGCGGCGACCTTGACCAGGGCGTTGGGCTCCTCCACGCCGGCGGACATGATCCCGCGCGGCCGTCCCAGGTACGTCGAGTCGCCGCAGTGGATGCGTCCCGCGGCGAGCAGGGCCGAGGCCAGGGTGTCACCGGCGTACCCGGTGTGCTCCTGACCGTCGACGGTGAAGCGCACCGGCGTGGTGCGGTCGATGCTGCCGGTCGCACTCTGCTGCGCCGGCAGGCGGTGGGTCTGAGCGCTCACTTGACGCCTCCGATCTCGGGCTTGGGGTCGCCGATCCTGTAGACGGCCTTGATCTCATAGGTCACGGTGTCGCGGACGACGTTGAACCAGCGGCGGCAGCCGACGGCGTGGGCCCACCGCTCCGCGATCAGACCCTTGGGGTTGCTGCGGTAGAAGAGGTACTCCGCCCACTCCTTGTCGGAGAGCCGGCTCGGGTCCTCGGGATAGGGCACGTGGGCCTCACCGCCGTACTGGTACTCGGTCTCGTCGCGCGGCCCGCAGTTGGGGCACTCGATCAGCAGCATGGTGTTCCGGCCTCCTAGTGGGCCACGGCGGCGGCGCCGTGCTCGTCGATGAGGACCCCGGTCTCGAACCGCTCCAGGGCGAAGGGCTCGTTGAGGGGGTGGGGCTCGTCGTTGGCGATGGTGTGGGCGAAGGAGTAGCCGGCGCCGGGGGTTCCCTTGAACCCGCCGGTTCCCCAGCCGCAGTTGACGTACATCTGGTCCACGGGCGTCTTGGAGACGATCGGCGAGGCGTCCAGGGTGACGTCGACGATGCCGCCCCACGTGCGCAGGACGTGGGCGCGGGCGAAGATCGGGAAGAGCTCCACCGCCGCCGCCATCTGGTCCTCGATGACGTGGAAGGCGCCCCGCTGGCCGTAGCCGTTGTAGGCGTCCACGCCGGCGCCCATGACCAGCTCGCCCTTGTGGGCCTGGGAGACGTAGACGTGCACGTGGTTGGACATCACCACGGTCGGGTGCACGGGCTCGTGCAGCTCCGAGACCAGGGCCTGCAGCGGGTGGGACTGGATCGGCAGCCGGAACCCGGCGAGCTCCGCCAGGACGGAGCTGTGCCCGGCGCCGCAGAGTCCGACCTTGCCTGCGTTGATCCGCCCGCGGCTGGTCTCCACCCCCACCACCCGGTCGCCGTCCTTGATGAAGCCGGTGACCTCGCAGTTCTGGATGATGTCCACGCCCATCTCGTCGCACTTGCGGGCGAAGGCCCAGGCGACGTGGTCGTGCTTGGCGATGCCCGCGCGCGGCTGGTAGGTCGCTCCCATCACCGGGTAGCGGATGTCGTCCCCGATGTTGATGATCGGGCACAGCTCCTTGACCTGCTCCGGGCTGATCCACTCCGCGTCGATGCCGTTGAGCTTGTTCGCGTTGACCCGGCGCACGGACTCGCGGACGTCGCCCAGGGTGTGGGCCAGGTTCATCACCCCGCGCTGGGAGAAGAGGAAGTCGTACTCCAGCTCCTCGGGCAGGATCTCCCAGAGCTTCAGGGAGTGCTCGTACATCGCCGCGGACTCGTCCCACAGGTAGTTGGAGCGGATGATCGTGGTGTTCCGCGCCATGTTCCCGCCGGCCAGCCAGCCCCGCTCCAGCACGGCGATGTTGGTCATGCCGTGGTTCTTGGCCAGGTAGTAGGCGGTCGCGAGCCCGTGACCGCCGCCGCCGACGATCACTGCGTCGTAGGAGGACTTCGGGTCCGGGTTGTGCCACAGGAAGTCCGGGTGCTCCGGCAGCAGATCAGCCATCAGAGGGCTCCGTTCAGGACGGGAGTGGACAGGTTCGGGTAGAGCGGGAACCGCTCGGCCAGAGCCGTGACGCGGTCGCGCAGAGCGCTCAGGTCCGCCTCCGGGGCGGCGATGAGGGCTTCGGCGATGATGTCGGCGACCTCGGTGAACTCGGCGGCGCCGAAGCCCCGGGTGGCCAGGGCCGGGGTGCCGATGCGCAGCCCGGAGGAGACCATCGGCGGGCGCGGGTCGAAGGGCACAGCGTTGCGGTTGACCGTGATGCCCACGCGGTGCAGACGGTCCTCGGCCTGCTGGCCGTCCAGTTCGCAGTGGCGCAGGTCCACGAGCACCAGGTGCACGTCGGTGCCGCCGCTGACCAGGGTGATCCCGCCGGCCATGACGTCGGGGGACAGCAGCCGGGTGGCCAGGATCCGTGCGCCCTCCAGGGTGCGGGCCTGCCGGTCGGCGAACTCCTCGGTCGCGGCGTACTTGAAGGCCACGGCCTTGGCCGCGATCACGTGCTCGAGCGGGCCGCCCTGCTGGCCCGGGAAGACGGCGGAGTTGATCTTCTTCGCCAGCTCCTGCTTGGACAGGATCACCCCGCCGCGCGGTCCCCCGAGGGTCTTGTGGGTCGTGGAGGTGACCACGTCGGCGTGGGGCACGGGGTTGGGGTGCAGTCCGGCGGCGACCAGTCCGGCGAAGTGGGCCATGTCCACCATCAGGTAGGCCCCGACCTCGTCGGCGATGCGGCGGAACTCG
This sequence comes from Kocuria rhizosphaericola, assembly GCF_044462205.1. Lineage (NCBI taxonomy): Bacteria > Bacillati > Actinomycetota > Actinomycetes > Micrococcales > Micrococcaceae > Kocuria > Kocuria rhizosphaericola. Next base: position 8,160 of record NZ_JBISWK010000002.1, read on the forward strand.
GCGAAGTCCAGCTGCCGGGTGTAGGCCGACCAGCCGGCGACGATGAGCCTGGGCCGGTGCTCGAGGGCGAGGCGCTCGACCTCGGCCATGTCGATGCGGTGGTCGTCCTCGGAGACGCCGTAGGCGGCGACCTTGTAGAGCTTGCCGGAGAAGTTGAGCTTCATCCCGTGGGTGAGGTGCCCGCCGTGGGCGAGGTTCAGTCCCAGGATGGTGTCCCCCGGGTCCAGCAGAGCCGACATGGCGGCGGCGTTGGCCTGGGCCCCGGAGTGCGGCTGGACGTTGGCGGCCTCGGCGCCGAACAGCGCCTTGAGACGGTCGATCGCCAGCTGCTCGACCACGTCGACGTGCTCGCAGCCGCCGTAGTACCGCCGGCCGGGGTAGCCCTCGGCGTACTTGTTGGTCAGCACCGAGCCCTGGGCCTCCATCACCGACAGGGGAGCGAAGTTCTCCGAGGCGATCATCTCCAGCGTGGACTGCTGGCGGACCAGCTCCTGATCGATGGCCGCCGCGATCTCGGGGTCGGCTTCGGCCAGATGGGTGTTCAGATCGGGCATCCCTGGGCTCCTCAACGTGTCGCTTTCAACGGCTGATACGAGTTTGATATATCAGCTGTGCTTCAACGGTATGCTAGGGGTGCCGGGGTGTCAACGGATGACGCCACGCCTCCGGCGACCGCAGGAGCGGTCCCGATCCGTGGGTCCTGATCCAGGAGGGAAGTCATGAGCGCCACCCCCATCACCGAGTACCGTCCAGAGGTCCCCGTGTCGCTGGCCGATCTGGCCTACGGGCTGCTGCGCGACCGCCTGACCATGCTCGAGATCCGTCCGGGCGCCATGATCCACGACGCGCACCTGGCTTCCGAGATGGGCATCGGCCGGACCCCGATCCGGGAGGCGCTCAAGCGGCTGGAGACCGACCACCTGGTGGTCTCCTATCCCCGGAGGGGGACGTTCGCCACGCAGGTGGACATCACGGCACTGTCCGACGTCTCCGAGCTCCGGCGGCACCTCGAACCGCTCGCCGCGCACAAGGCCGCGCTCTCCGCGCCTCCGCCCGTGCGGCAGCAGATGCACGACCTGGTCCGCACTCTCGAGGAGCTCGCCGGCGGGAACCCGACGAACCGGGCCTTCATGCGCGCGGACCTCGAGGTGCACCGCCTGATCTACCGGGCCTCGGGCAACGACCACCTCGAGGAGACGCTGGTGCGGCTGGACAACCTCGCCACCCGCATCTGGTGCCTCGTGCTGGACCGGGTGCCCACGGTCTCCGGGCACGTGCGCGAGCACGTGCAGCTGCTGGAGGCGATCACCGCCGGTCGCGCCGACGAAGCCGCGGACCTCGCCCTCGACCACGTCACCAGCTTCGAACGGACCATGCGGATCGTGCTGTGAACCGGTCCGGCGGCTGCGGGTCCCTCCGCCGCGGTGACGGTCCCGACAGTCCGACGCCGTGCTGCGAGCACGTACCAGTCCGCATCTGCTGGTATATGACGCTACGGTAGGAGAAAGGCCCTCCCGCGAAGAGTCCGCCGCCCGCGGTGGCTTCCCGACGCCAACGGAAAGTGCACACCACGTCATGTCCATCACGCCTCTCCACGACCAGGACGAGCCGCTCTCCCTGGCCGATCGGGCGTTCCTGCAGCTGCAGGACCGGCTGATCTTCCTGGACATCCCCCCGGGAGCCCCCCTCAACGAGGGCCGTCTCTCGCAGGAGCTGCAGCTCGGACGGACCCCGTTGCGGGAGGCGCTCAAACGGCTCGAGTCCGAACGCCTGGTGGTCACGTACTCCCGTCGCGGGACGTTCGCCACCACCGTGGACATCACCGCGCTGTCGGAGATCTCGCAGGTGCGTGAGGTGCTGGAGCCCCTCGCTGCCCGGCTGGCGGCCGAACGACGCGGCGGGGACTCCCGGTCCCAGCTGGAGGCACTGCGCGATCGGCTGGCGAGTCCGGGGAACGAACGGCTGCCCAAGGACGAGGCGCTGCGCTGGGACGTGCGCATCCACCGGGCGATCTACGCGGCTGCCGGCAACTCCCATCTGCAGGTCACGCTGGAGCGCTACAGCAACCTGGCCACCCGCATCTGGTGCGTGGTGGCCGACCGCATTCCCGAGCTGCAGGAGCACATCACCGTCCACAGCGCCCTGCTGACGGCTGTCCTGGCGGGCGACGCCGAGGAGGCCGGCACGATCATGCTCCAGCACGTCCAGGACTTCGAGACCCAGATCCGTCAGGTGCTCTGACTCCCACGGGGACCGCACGGCGTCGCAGGCGGCGCCGGGACGAGCGCACCCCGGCGGACGCGTGTCCTGTCGGCCCACCTCGTCCCGGCGCCGGGCCGGCGTCCGGCGGTCAGGACGGGGCGCCCGTCGCGAGCGTCCGGGTGGCGGACAGCTCCTCGCCGAGTCGCAGCGCCGCCTGTGTGGTGTGCAGCAGGAGAAGAGCAGTCGTCACCGTGCCCACGCCTCCGGGGACCGGCGTGAGGGCCGAGGCGACCTCGGCCGTCGACAGGGGCTCCACGTCGCCGACGAGATCACCGTTGTCGAGGACGTTGGTGCCGACGTCGATCACCACCGCACCGGCCCGGACGTGGTCACCGGTGAGCAGGCCGGGTCGTCCGACCGCCGCGACGACGACCTCCGCCTCGGACGTGTACCGCTCGAGCGGCCGGGAGCGGGAGTGGCAGACGGTGACGGTGGCGTCGCGCTGGAGCAGGAGCTGCAGCAGCGGCTTGCCGACGACCGCCGAGCGACCCACCACCGAGACGTGCCGGCCGGCGAGGGGCACCTCGTAGTGCTCGAGGATCTCCACCACCGCCCGAGCCGTCGCGGGGGCGAACGCGCGCTGCCCCACCGTCAGCCGCCCGAGGCTGAGGGGATTGGCCCCGTCGACGTCCTTGGCCGCGCTGATCCGGGCCACCAGCTCGTCCACGGCCACTCCCTGCGGCAGGGGCGTCTGCAGGATGATCCCGTGGACGTCCTCGTCCTCGCTGAGCAGCGTGAGCGTCGAGGCGATCTCGTCCTCGCCGGCGTCGGCCCCGAGGTCGACGACCGTGCAGCGCACGCCCGCCTTGTCCGCGGCCCGTGCGATGGAGCGGACGTACCACAGGGTCGCCTCGTTGTCGGTGGCCACGACGACGGCCAGTCCGGGGACCACTCCCCGTTGGGCCAGCGTGGTGACGTTGCCGTCGGTCTCGGCCCGCAGCCGTTGTGCGACGGGGGCCCCGGTCAGCCGGCGCGCGGTCATGCCATCACCTTCTCCCGCACGCGGTCGGTCACGGCCTGGGCCGCCAGGAGGGCGTCGTGGCCGTCCTGGAGCTCGCCCGTGAACTGCGCCCGGGTCGTCTCGTCCGTGATCGCGCTGATGTTCATGTCCAGCGTGATCAGGGCTGTGGCGATGGCGGCCCGGGCCGCCTCGGAGGCGGCGGCCACGTCGCTGATCACATTGGGGTTGCTGAACTCGGCCAGCTCCCGGCCCAGGTCGATGACCTCCGTCGCCAGGCCGATCAGCGCCCGCGGCGGTGCGGCCGCCGCGATCGTGGCCTGCTGGACGGCCTGGGAACGGGCGGCACGGTCCTCCTCCGAGGCCGAGGGCAGGCGGTAGGCGGCGATCACGGCCGCGAAGGCCTTCTCGTCGTCGTCGGCCAGCTGCAGTGCCTCCGGGATGATGTCGTCGGCGCGGGCGGCGATCCGCAGGGACTGGTCCTCGTGCTGGGCGTACCGCGCGCCGGTGGTGTAGCGCGCCACCATGGCGATCAGGGCAGCCCCCTGGGCGGCGTGCAGCGCTGCGGCCGCGCCGCCCCCGGGCGTGGGTTCCCGGGACGCCAACCGCTCCAGGTAGTCGTTGAGGGTCTCCGAACCGATCATGATCTGTTGCCTCCGATGGGCGTTGACGGGTGTCGGTGGGCGTCGACGACGCCTGCCGAGGTGGGACTGGACTGCGGCCCCGACCCCGGTGGCGAAGCAGGATCGGGGCCGCAGGTCTGGTGGAGACGGTGCCGCGGGATGAAGGAGCTCAGCCGCGCGGTCGCGTCGTCTCCGGGTTGCGGGGGCGGTCGCCGTGCCGGGGAAGCCCGTGCGGGAGCGCCCGGGCCGACGGCTGGGGCCGCACGGCTCAGCGGAAGACGACGGTGCTGGAACCCTCCAGGAGCACGCGGTGCTCGCAGTGCCAGCGGACCGCGCGGGAGAGGGCCAGGGCTTCGGCGTCCTGTCCCACGGTGGACAGGGCCCGCGGGTCGTGGGTGTGGTCCACCCGGATGACCTCCTGCTCGATGATCGGCCCCTCGTCCAGGTCGGCCGTGACGTAGTGAGCGGTGGCGCCGACCAGCTTCACGCCCCGCTCGTAGGCCTGGTGGTAGGGACGGGCCCCCTTGAAGCCCGGCAGGAAGGAGTGGTGGATGTTGATGGCCCGCCCCGCCAGCGCGCGGCACAGGTCGTCGGAGAGGATCTGCATGTAGCGCGCCAGCACCACGAGGTCGATGTCGTGCTCCTCGACCAGGTCCAGCAGCCGCTGCTCCGACTCCGCCTTGGTGTCCGGCGAGACGGGGATGTGGATGTAGGGCAGGCCCGCGGCCTCGGCCATGGGGCGGAGATCCTCGTGGTTGGAGACCACCAGGGCGATCTCCCCGCCGAGACCACCGGCCCGCCACCGGAAGATCAGGTCGTTGAGGCAGTGGCCGCCCTTGGAGACCATGACCAGCAGCCGGGGCGGCGTCTGGTCGTGGAGGTGGTAGCGCATGCCGAACCGGTCGGCGATGGGTGCGAAGTCCGTCTCCATCGTCTCGAGGCGCAGCTCGTCCGGACCGGTGAAGGCGGTGCGCAGGTGGACGACGCCGTGCACGGAGTCGTCGAACTGCTGGTGCTCCTTGATGTTGGCCCCGTGGGCGAGGAGGAACTCCGTGACGGCGTGGACGATCCCCACCTGGTCCCGGCAGGTGAGGGTGAGCACGAACTGGGACGGTGCGTGCCGGGGGGTCGCCTCCGCGGGGGCGACGGCCGGTTGCACGGTGGAGGAAAGGGTGTCTACGACGGTCATGGAAGGCTCCTGCATGGGTGGCAACTACTGGGTGTGACTGACGTGCCGGTGGACCGTCCGGCCGGCCCGGCGCC
>NZ_JBISWK010000003.1:0-42027 GCF_044462205.1 Kocuria rhizosphaericola
CAGCGCTATCTGGGCCCGGAGTTGTTGGAGCGGGCCGGGATCCACGACTTCGACTCGTGGGCGGCGACCTTCGGTCAGGTGGTCTCCGAGATGGAACTGTCGGTGGCCGGCGGGGACAACTTCAAAATGAAAGAGCGCTTCGCGAAGTTCCAGAACGTCCCGGAGCTGTTGAAGATGTTCCACACGTTCGCCGACGTGAAGACCGCCGAGGACCTGCATCTGCCCACCCCGGACCTCGTCGAGCGCGAAGACGGGAAGCGGCTGCCGCGCATGGTCCCGGTGGAGGCCTCGGCCGAGCTCGAGGCGTACATCGAGGACATCGGTCGGCGGGCCGAAGCGATCCAGGCGCGGTTGGTGGACCGGACCGAGGACAACATGCTCAAGGTCAGTTCCGATGGGCGTAAGGCCGCCCTAGACATGCGCCTGGTCGATCCCGAGCTGGGGTCCATCGTCTCGGAGACCAAGGTCAGTGTGACCGCGGACCTGATCGGCCGAGTGCACGAGGAGCACCAGGACGACGTGTTCCTGGATCCGGCCAGCGGCGAGGAGCACCCGATCCGGGGTGCGTTGCAGATTGTGTTCTGCGACCAGAGCACCCCGTCATCGGAGAAGTGGAACGTCTACGACGAACTCAAGGACCAGCTGGTGGCCCGGGGCATCCCGGCGGAGAAGATCCGGTTCATGCACGAGGCCAAGAACGACGCCGAGAAGGGCCGGCTGTTCTCCGCCGCCCGCTCCGGAGACATCGCCGTGCTGATGGGCTCCACCCAGAAGATGGGGGTGGGGACCAACATCCAGGCCAGGGCGGTGCACCTGGTGGACCTGGACGCCCCGTGGCGCCCAGCCGACATCGCCCAGCGCCACGGGCGGATCATCCGCCAAGGCAACCAGAACCCGGAGGTCGCCATCTCCCAGATGGTGACCAAGGGGTCCTTCGACACCTTCATGTGGCAGACGTTGGAGCGGAAGTCGAAGTTCATCGACCAGATCATGCGCGGGCGCCTGGACGTGCGTGAGATCGAAGACGTCGGGGACAACACCTTGTCCTTCGCCGAGGTGAAGGCGATCTCCAGTGGCAATCCGCTGATCCTGGAGAAGTCGAAGGCCGATCAGGAGCTCGCCCGGTTGGAGCGGTTGAATCGGGCCTGGCACCGCAACCAGTCCTCGTTGGTGTTCCGCAAGGACGCCGCCCAGGCGCGCGCCGATGCGCTGGAACAGGAGATCTCCGTGCTCCGCGCAGCGGCGCAGCGGACCACCGATGAGGTGGGCGGTGAACGGTTCCGGATGACCATCGACGGGGCCAGCTACGACAAGCGCGCCGACGCGGCGGAGGCGTGGCAGCGGTGGGCTGGGGTGCACGCCACCTCGCGCCCGCCCCGGGGCGGGGAGAGCGACCTCGGGGTTGCCGGGCGCATCGGTGGCCACGACATCCGGGTCGTGCAGCGTCCAGGGAACCTGGCCGACCTCAGTGCGTCGCCGGTCGAGCTGCGCATCGATGACGCCCCCGGTATCGCCGTGGAAGTCACCCGCGCCACGTCGTTGAACCCGAGCGTGGGGATGATCCAGCGGCTCGAGAACCAGGTGATGAAGTTGCCCGAGGAAGTGACCAAACGCGAAGCCCGGCTGGTAGCCGCGTATCAGGAAGTCGAGGACGCCCGGGAGGCGTTGGACGTGCCCTTCAAGCACCAGGACGCACTGGAAGCCGCCCGGTGGGAGGTCGAACGGATCGGGCGCGCGATGCGCGGGGAAGAGACGCCGCAACCGACTTTGGATCCGGAGCTGGAGGCGTTGAAGAAGCGGATGCGCATCAACTTCCCCGACGCCCCTGCTGCGGGTCGCAGCAGTGCCGGGCGTGGTGGAAACGGCTCCGGGCGTCCGCTCGAGGTGGCGCGGCGGTACGACGAGCAGCGTTCCCAGCAGGGCGGCTTGGAGCTGTAAATACTCGCTCTGTTTGGCCTGTTCAGATGGACGGTGCCCGCTCCCTGGTGGGGGAGCGGGCACCGTTGTTGCGTGGTGACTACGTGTGCGGGAAGCCGTCCACAGTCGGCGGTTACGGAAGTGCCACGGTCGCGGGGGAGGTGACCTGCCGGCTGTGGTCGGGTGGTCGGTGGGGGTCCCCGTGTCCATCATGGGTGCGGGAAAAGCCGCGGAGCGAGGAGAGCTTTTGCCGTGCACATGTGGGCACGGGGCCAGGAACTCAGCCACGGTTGCCCAACTCGCGGTCCGCTCGACCCTGGCACGCTTCACGCCAGATGACGAGCAAGGACACCACCAGGAACAGGCCAGAGATCAATCCGATCTTCGAGCCCCGGGCCACTAGGACGATGGAGACGATTAGGAGCACGCCGTAGCTGGTTGCGATAACCCAGCGACTGGCCGTCACTGCTCCGGCTCGGTGCCGCCACCGTTCTGCGCGGATGAGTTGGACGTGTCTGGGGTGGGCTGAGCGGCCTTCCGCCGACGCTGCACACGCTGCACCTTCTCGGGTGCGGAGAGTCCGATCTTGCGTAGCTCGTCCTCGGTCCAGCCGCCGTTGTTGACGGCGGCCTGGAAGGCTTGGGCGTCGTTCTTCTCCGCCTCCTTGAGAGCTTCGCGCGCCTCGTCGAGGGCACCACGAGTAGCAATCGCCCGGCGGACGTAGTCCATCCGGTCGTTGAGCAGCCGCTGGGCGGCTTCTTCTGCCTGCTGGGGGTCAGTGAGCTTAGCCATGCCCCCACATTAACGGACGCACACCGTCCGTTTCACAGACCACGGGTGCTCCGCCGGCGCTCCGCACCCGTGGTGCCCCAGCGGAGCAAAGCTATGTTTTATGTGCCATAAAACGGGTGCACCGCTGGCCCTGCCGGTTTTGCGGTGGCACACTGGACGTGTGGGGCCCACGGAGTGGGGGCGCTGCGCTGGGCCGGCAAGGAGAGGAGGTGCTGTGGTGGAGCAGGAGAATCCGCGCCACGTGTGGAAGTCCCGTCGGAAGCGGATCGAGGGCAAGACCCAGTACGTCCGGGTGTCCATGTCCGAGGCCGAGCGTGCTCAGTTGATGGTGCTGGAGCAGCAGACCGGGCTCTCACCCTCGGCGCTGATGGTCGAGGCGGTGTTCGGTTCGGCCGATCCGGTGGCGGTGCAGCTGCGGCGGAACCAGCTGGTCGAATTGCTGGCGATGCGCCGGCTGATGGCCACGATCTCGAACAACGTGAACCAGATCGCCCGGCACGCCAACAGCACCGGCGAGGTGCTGCCCGAGACGGTCGAGACGATGCGTGAGGCTCGGCGATTCGGTGAGGAAGTGCTGGCGAAGCTCGAGGAGCTCGCGCCGTGATCCCGAACATCACCAAGGGTGACAAGCCGATCGGGCTGATGAAGTATCTCGTGGGTCCGGGCCGGGCCAATGAGCACACGGACCCGCACCTGATCAATGGATCGCCGTTGATCATGTCTTGGTACGACGACGCGCAGCTCAACGAGGACGCCGCGGTGGGGATCGCGCGCGAGGTTGATCTGAACCGGCGGATGCTGGGGTTTGAGGCAGACACCAAGCACATCTGGCACTGCTCGTTGTCGATCCCGTACCAGGACCGTGAGGTCACCGACCAGGAATGGGCCGACATCGCCGCTCGATTCATGGACGAGATGGACTTCACCGAGGCCGGGGCAAAGTCCCCGTGCCAGTGGGTCGCGGTGCATCACGGGCGCTCCACCAAGGGCAACGACCACATCCACATCATGGCCTCCACGATCCGGGAGGACGGCACGAAGTGGGCCGACGGCAATGACTTCTCCCGGGCGCAGAAGGTCGCCCGGGGCATCGAGAAGGACTTCCATCTCATCCAGCTCGGCAACCACTCCGAACGGTGGCTGCAGCAGGGCGAGGTGCGGCGGGACAGCACGCGGGAGCCGACCCGGTTCGCGCTGGAACGCACCGTGCGGGCGTGCGCGGTGGCCGCCGACACCGAGGCTCAGTTCGTGCGGCAGATGCGCCGGGCAAACCTGCTGGTGCACCCACGCTTCGCCGCCGGCACCGACTCGGTGGTGACCGGGTATTCGGTGGCGGAGCGTCCGCCGAAGGGGATGCGGCCGCTGTGGTTCGGTGGCGGCAAGCTCGCCCAGGACCTCACGCTCCCGTCCTTGCGGACCCGCTGGCCGGACACTCCAGGCTCGGCGCAGGAGGCGTCGGAGGAGTGGATGGCGGCCAAGCGGCACCGCCGCATCGTGCACCCCGACGCCCCCGGTGCGGCCCTGGACGAGGAGACCGCCCGGCGGTTGGCCGGGGAACTGAAAGAGGTGCGCCGGCGGCTGGTCACCATCGCCCCGGACGATCACCAGGCGTGGGCGCACGCGGCTCGTGAAGCCTCCGGGGTGTTCGCAGCCTGGTCGCACGCGACCGAGGACGGCCAAGGGCCGCTGGGACGGACTGCCCGGGTGCTGGCGAGGTCCGCGCACCGCTCCGGGGTGAAGATCACCACCCCGTTGGAGGCGCCGTTGCGTACCAGCGGCACCACGGCTTTCTTGTTGGCGGCCACGCGCGCGCCGTCCCCGATGTCGCAGGCGCTCATCATGCAGCAGATGCTGCGAATGACTCGGGCGTTCCAGGACATGCACCAGGCCAACAAGGAGCTGCGCGAGACACAGCTGATCGTGGACGCCTTCCAGCAGCACCTTTCGGTCGTGGCGGAGCCCCTGCCCGATGTGAAGCGTGAGGCGAGGCAGGGTGCCGCGCACGCCGGTCCCACCCGCCACCGTGGTGCGCTGCGTGAGACCCAAGGCCCGACCGTTGAGCACCCCTACGTTGACCACACCCCCCGCACGGACCACGGAATGGAGCTGTAGAGATGAGCACACAACCCGACGGCGTGAATGACCTGCTCTCCCGAGATCTCCAGGCGGCGATGGCTGTGGCCGGCCGCTGGGGCGAGATGATGGCCCGCCAGCGCGCCGAACAACTCCGCCAACGTGTCACGGAGCAGCAGCACCGACGGCGTGAGCTTCAGGAGCGCTTCGAGGCCGAACGCGCCGTGATGCGCACCGAGCTCGCGCCGGTGGACCAGGACCGGTTTTGGGAGACCGCCAAGCCCGAAGACATCGCTGCCCACTACGGGCTGGCCCGGCAGTGGGAGCAGCACGACGAGGTCGCCCGCACCGCGCGAGGACGGATCGAGTCTCAGGTGAAGGAGCGCCACGGGTTGAGCGTGGAGGACTACCTCGAGGAACGTACTCCGGAGAGTCAGCGCACGGATTCCGTGCAGCAAGAGACTGCCACCCGCGAGACGGTGGACGCACAGCGTGACCACGCCGCAGCCGCTCTGAACGCCGCTGAGGCTGGCCGTGGCGATCTCCAGAACGACACCGATGCCCGCAATGCGGCCGCTGAGGCTGAGGAGCTGTGGGACTCCGGGGACCGGCGCGCCAACCTGGCCAAGAGGCTTATGGACGCCCTCGGTGGCACCGAGGAAGGCCGTGATGGCGTGCGCGCACGCCTTGCGGCCGACCGGGACCAGGGCACGCCCCCAATCGACGCCGTGCGATCCACCCAACGCGGCCCCAAGGCGCGGAAGAACACCGGGCGTGCAGGAGGACGAGAGAGGGGCCTGGAACTGGGCTGAAGGGTTCCGGACGGCAGACAAGTGGGCGCCTGACTTCCTGTCAGCTGTGCGAACGGCGAGCACGACGGTATGTCACGGGTCAAGCCATGTGGCTACGTCGTCGAGTTGTGCACGAAGGAGCTCCCACGATTGGTTGAGGTCGATGGTTCGAGCGCCGATGCGATTCCCCTGGACGACGACGTCGAGGTCGGGCTGCTGGGGAGCCTCAGTGCGTGCGTAGAGCAACATGCCGCTGACGGACCCGTCACGATTGATGTCGGCGTTCTTCGTGTACGTCAGCACCTGGTAGAGGTTGGCCGAGTGGACCGTCGCCTTGCCCCACATACCGGCCTGCATCGATTGCCCGTAGTACTTCGCGTCGATGATGAGCTTTCGCTTCCCACGACGCAGCGTGACGTCGGTGCGCATCGCCGGGAGCTGTTCGGCTCCAAGAGCGCTTGCGTCGTCGTAATCCCAGGCTACGGATGCCGCGCCTGGCGAGAGCTCCGGGTAGTGGATGGAGTAGTACCCGCGCAAGAACCGCTCGTATAAAGCGTTCATGGCGTCGTCCGAGACCCAGGAAGTGAGTTTTGTGGTTCCGGAGTCCTCTGTGGGCAGGAGTCCGCGGACGATCAGTTCACAGACCCCAAGGAGTAACCGGTAGGTGGCATTGGCGCGGTGATAGGTGAGTGCGCTCCAGCGGATTGATGTCGGGGGAACCAACGTCACGGCATCGAGGTAGGGGAGGAGGCGCCGCAATGCACCCTTCCGCGATGTGGAGAGTTCGCCATGGCGGATGAGGAGAACGATGACTGACTTCAGCGCCCGATTGTGAGGCGTGTCCGGCTCGTACCCGTCGAACTCGCATACCAGCCGCCCCCGGGTCATAGAGCGGGTGGCGACAGTGCGACTGATGTTGATGCGGCCCCTGACGGTAGCCAGCTCATCGCCGCGTGATAGGTAGTCACGGTGAAGACCACGCTTCACCTGGGTGCCGACACCACGCACCAGGATCTCCGCAAGGAGATCATGGAGATGATCGAATTGCTCAGCCGCGATCCGGTCACTGCCTTCGCTATGCATCGCCCGGAACGCGTACGCCAACATGACATACACATTGCGGATAGCGATTGATCGGTCGGTCACGCGACAGCAGCCCGGAGCTTACCTGCCCACTCCTCGGCCCTGATCGGCTCATCGAACCAGTACTCGTCGAGCAAGGGAACGAGTTCGTCCTCGACGACCGAGTACAACCACGCGTCGTCCCTGTCGCTGTCTGTGGGCTGGGACAGGAAGCTGTGTCCGATGGCGAACCCCTGGCCGAGCGCCGGATCGTCCGCAATCGCAGCGTTGAGGTTGATCACGACATCAACGAGACGGTCGAGTGTGGGGCTATCGGCATCCTGCTGCCAGCGTGTGAACCCAGCCGAGTCGAAGCCTGGGGCCATCTCGAAGAATCCAAAGCGGCGGCGCAACGCGTAGTCCAGGACGGCAAGGCTACGGTCGGCAGTGTTCATCATGCCGATGATGTGCACGTTCGGGGGAACGGAGAACGTCTCGTTCTTGTATAGGAGGCGCAGTTCGTGTCCACGCTTGTCGGCTTCGATGAGCATGAGCAGCTCGCCGAAGATCTTAGAGATGTTGCCGCGGTTGATCTCGTCCACGATGAAGAAGTACGGCCGGTCAGCATCGTCGGCGCGGGCCGCCTCGCAGAATCGATAGAACGGTCCCTCGGTGAGCGTGAAGCCACCGGTTTCGGTGGGTCGGTATCCCATCATGAAGTCCTCATATGAGTAGCTCTGATGAAACTGGACCATCTGGACCCGGCTCGGATCTTTTACACCCATGATCGAATACGCCAGGCGCTTGGCCGCGAACGTCTTCCCGACACCGGGAGGTCCGGCGAGGATCACGTTCTTCTTACGCGTCAGCAAGGCGCGAAGGCGTCCGTATCGCTCCTCAGCCAGGTAGACCTCGCTCAGGAACGCCGTCTGGTCGTAGCCCGGAAGCGGCGTGGATATGGCGGGCTCCTCCGCCTCCACCTCATCGGTGACGAGAGCTTCGAGTTTTTCGACGTAGTCGTGGTACGTCGTGATGTCGGTGAGGGTCTTCGTTGCGGCGTCCCCGGGGTGCTCCCAAGACCCGGTGTGGGTCCACGTCACCGAACGGACGTGTCGAAACGAGGCCCGGGCCGGCTCGAACCGAGCCTCGGAGGTGACTACACCGCGTCCGACGATCTCCCGTCTTCCGCGCTTGGCGTAGACGATGTCGCCCACAGCAATTTCATTTTGAAACTCCCATACTGCGAGAACGGCGTTTCTCATCGACCCGCCGGTCTCCCCGACATCGAGCGCCTGACGAATCGCCTCCCGGCTCGGGTACGTCGCAAGGTCGTCGAGCTGATCCCAGCCGATTGCCATGATGCTGTTCGCTGAAAAATCCCCCCACTCAGACGCCTGCGCGCCGGGAGAGTACAGCCAGTAGTGGCGCGGACGAGGCTCGTTCAGCTCGGAACTTTCACCTGTTGTCGAGGGGGTCTTGGCCGAAGATGAATCCCAGAGCTCTCTCACACCCGGTGACCAAAATTGGAAAGGCCCCTCGATCTCGCGAGTCAACGCGGCGCGGATCGTCAGCAGATCACGGTCGATCGATGCCGGGGTCTCCCCCGTCGACCCGCCGATCCGATCGGCAAGGCCATCGCGGATTTTCACTTTCATCCCCGTTGCCGAAATGGGTTCGAATACGTCTGGTCGAGCAAGGAACTGCAACGTGTTGCGCATGTCGGGGCGGTCGTTACCTGAAGCGAGCATGACGCGCTGCAGCTCCCACGGATTGGTCCGCGCTGCCTCGCGTTCAGCCTCGGGCAGGCTGTTCCAATGACGCACAAAGGTCGAAGCCCAGATGACGTGTAACCACAGTGCTTTGTTGTACGGAGACCCCGGATTAAATCCAGCAGTTCCCGCAGGACGGGAGAGCCAGGACGCCATCAGCTCCGGGATGGTCGACGGCACCTCGAGATGGGATAGGACCCCCTCGATGTGGGCCCGACGAGTCTCTGGTAGGGCTGGCCGAAGAGGATGTTCGCGCAAGAAGACGAGCTCGGCGGCAAGGAGCACCACCTCCCGGGGGGCATCCCGGAGTTGTAGGTCGAGTTTGTCCCACTGCCCCTGATCCGTCCCGACCAGCGCGTTATCCTCGATCCTGGCGCGAAGATCCTCAGCAGCCCCAGCCGTCCAAATAGTTGTAGCCGGATCGATTACCGATCTACCGTCTCCGAGCATGTGGCTGATCACCTCGCCGGCCTCGCGTGCCATCGACATCTCAGGGGTCGGCCTCGACGCTGCGATGGCTGCGTCCACGTCCTCGTTGAACTGCTCGGTAGTCATCCCTGTATTCTTCACGCTCCGGACGCAACCTGTGACAGGTTGCGTCCCTTTCGCTGTGGAGTTCAGTCGAACAGGCACTCCGGCGGTGGGTCCAGGGTCAGGGGCACTCCCTTGGGGCTGTGCTCCCTGGGGGTGCACCCGTGGAAGGGTCCTTTCTCCTCGAAGAGCACGCGCATCGTGGGGTCGGCGTAGTCACGCCACCACACGGCTAATCCCGTGGACGGGTCGGTGCGTAGCTGCTCCCACGCCCGCCACAGCCCCGTCAGGCGGCTCACCGCTTCCTCATGGCGCCACCACTGGGCGCACCAGGTGAACGTGGTCGAGCGACCCGCAGGGTCCAGCTGACGTCGGTACACGGGCGCCAGTTGCTCGGTCACGAACTCCGCCACGTTCGCGTAGAACAGCTGTGCAGGAGGCTGTTCCTCGACGTCCTCGTTGCCCTCCTCGGCTTCCTCTTCCCAGTTCATGTCTACTCCTTCACCAGCGCCGCCCACCGGTTCCCGGCAGGTGCGGCCGCGGTTGCCCCAGCAGCCGGCTTCGCGGGCTCGTCGCCCTGGTCGACGGTGGCCGCCGTCGGGTTGTTGTGGGCTTCTTCGGAGGCCCTGGATGCATCCGCGTAGGGGCGGTGGTCAATGGGAATGGTGCGCAGCAGCACGGCCCGGGCTCCGGAGCCGAACATCACGGCCCGGCCCTTGGGCAGGGCCGCCAGATCCGCGACGGAGAGGATGTCGTCGGTGGCGTCCTGTCGGGAGGTGGACCCGGAGTCCTTTTGCCTCGAGGAGGAGACGGAGGTGTAGGTGTACTTGCCGATCAGCTCCGAGAGCATCTTCAAGTAGCCCTCCTCCTTGACGTTGCCGCCGTAGGTGACGACGTTGGCGGTGGAGAACAGCTTGCGCATCCCGGACTCGCCCCACACGTCCACGCCCTGGGACCAAGACTGCAAGAACGTGGAGACCACGATGCCGCGGGAGCCGTAGTGGCTGTAGAGGTTGGGCAGGTTCATCCATCGGCAGACGTTGGCGGCCTCGTCCAGCACGCAGAGCATGGGAGTGGCCAGTCGGCCCCCGGCCTGGGTGACGGCGTGCTCCTCGGCGGCGGTCACGGTGGCCACGGTCAGAGCGGTGACCAGGGGGCCGGCGGTGCCGGCCCCTTCCTTCGATAGCGCGTAGAGGGTGTGCTTGCCGCGCACGAATGCCTGGGGATCGAACTGCGGGCGATCGTCGTCCGGACCAGTGGGGTTGACCCAAGCGGCGATCTTCTCGTTCTTCAGGCACGCGGCCATCTGCAGGGCGGTGGAGTAGACGCTGCCGCGGTACTTCTCCGGTTGCTGGATCGTGCTGGCCACCGAGTCGGCTTCCTTGGTCCACCCGTGCTCATCCAGCAGTAGTGCCGGGGTCTCATCGGTGGAACGGGTCAGCCAGTAGTGCACCCGCTCGATCGGTTCCCCGCCCACCGCGGCCGCGAGCAGCAGCCCGGCCAAGAGGTCCTTGCCGGCGGAGTCGAAGTGACCATCGCCCTTGGCGCCAACGTCTCGGGAGCCAGCGGCGAAGTTGTTCGCCATCTCCGCCGCCCGCTCACTGTCGGTGACGTAGGTCAGCGGGTTCCACCACCAGGTGGGCTTCTCCCCGGCGACTCCTTGCGGGTCGAAGACCCACACGTCGCCGTCAGCGGCGCGGAGGTCGCGGGTCAGGTCGGAGAGGTCGCGCTTGTTGGAGGTGGCGATCACCGGGCCCGGGGCCTCGATGATCGCCGGGGCCGCCTGGGAGGTGGTCTTGCCGGTACGGGTGCCCCAGATGTGCAGGAGGGTGTCCTCCCAGGAGGCGTAGAGCGTGTGCCCGCCGCGGACCATCGTCCCGAGCATCACCCCCGGGGTGTCGACGCCAAAGCGAGCCGCTTTGGCGCGCGCCAGCTTCTCGGTGAAGGGGGCGACGTCACGTACGGTGGCCATGCGCGGTGCGGCACGGTCGTGCTTGACGACCTTCTTCGCCTTCTGATGGCGCTTGAAGCCCCACAGCACGAACAACGCTACCGCCACCAACCCGAGGGCGGCCGCCAGGACAATCTCAGTGGTGCGCCACGGAAGGTCTCCGGTGAAGACACCCAGGGACCGTTCCCAGTACCCGGTGGGCAGCGGGTCGGTGCGCGGGGTGAGGGCATGTCCGGCGGTGTTCACCACGTAGAGGATCGCGGGGATACCGACCAGCGCAAAGAGCAAGGTGAGCAGCAGGGCAACCTCCCCGCCGCCGGCCTTGTACTTACGGTCCAGGGAGCTCATCGTTCGCCCCTCTCCTGAGCGGCACGGAACTTGGCCTCGTGCCACTTCTTCTCGGTGTCGTGGACCTGAGACTGGCGCTCGGTGGGAGTGAACTCCATCGAGAACGGAATCCCCGCCCTCGCACCGACCTTGATGAAGAACTTCCCCTGACCCGGCGGCGGGGAGGTGGTGCGATCGTCGAAGTACCACTCCCGGTTCTCGGGGTCCTCCAACCAGGCCCGCAGCTCGGCCTCATTGACCGTGAGCCGGTCGGTGGAGGCGTACACGTCATCGTTGGTGTACTGGATCTCCTCATCACCCCGGCGGTTCCAAGCGGGCGGGTCCTGCCAGGCGGCCAGCTGTTCCTGCTCGCGCATCGACAGCGGCACGGACTCGGTCAGCAGCGGCATCTCCGATCTGGCCAACCCGCCGAGGATCTTGATCCCGCAGCGGTCCATGATGCCCTTGGCCTTCGCCCGGTCCTCCTCGCCCCGCACGGCCATCAGGTCAGACGGGGTGTGGGAGGCCATGATCTGCCCGACCCCCATCTCCCGGTTCAGACGGGTCAGCGCGTTGACCTGATCGACGATGCCGGGCCCGGCCGCCAGAGTGTTCCACAGCTCGTCAAGGATGAGCAGGAACCGCTGCCGGGCGATCACCCCGTCGTCGGCCAGCATGTTGGAGGTCCGCACCGTTCCGGTCCCAATCGACCAGCACGCCAACAGCGTGGCCGCCCGCAGATCGGACTCGGACTGAGAGATGCGCGAGAGGTCGAAGACCATCGGCCGGGAAGCGTCGATCTTGTTGGTGGAGGGGCGGGCGAACATCTGCCCAAACGCCCCGGTCCCGCACAAGGAATTCAGCGAGGACTCCAGACCCTCCGTGATCTCGTCATAGCGGGCATCATTGCCGCGATCCAAGGAGACCTCACGCACCTCGACCGGCTTGTCCTTGAGCACCTGGCGCAGATCCGCCATGACCGGGACCGTGCCGGACTCAGCGTGGCGGGCTTCCAGGACGGTGAGGCACCGATCCAGGATCTGATCCTCACGCTCATCCAGCGGCTTCTTGCGCAGAATCGCGATCAGCGACCGGATCAGGTCGAACCGCCGGGTGTGCAGATCGGCCAACAGCTCCTCCGCCTTCGCAGCAGAGAGCAGCTTGGCCGCCGCGACCGCGCCGGCGTCATCGAGCGGGTTGATGTGCCCCACCCCGCGGCCCAGCGGCAAGACGGCCCCGCCGAGGGCTTCAATCATGACGACGTGTTCGCCCTTGATGTCGCCGAGCACCATCGGCCACACCCCGAAGGCGGCCAGCCCGATGGCCATCCGCCGCAGCAGGGAGGACTTGCCCAGCCCCGGGTTGGCCATGATGAAGGCCGAGGGGTTAGCGATCACCCGCAGCTTCTGGAACCAGGAGATCGGGTCACAGCACACCGGCTCCCCCGAGAGCAGGTTCCGCCCCAACGGCACCCCCTCCAACGGGGAGCCCCCGCCCATGGGGAAGGGGAACAGCCCGCACACCTGGTAGTTGGTGCCACGCATCTCCCGGATCGGGTGCAGCAGCTGCGCCTCCCCCAGCCCCCGGCCCTTGTGACCCCGCGGGCCCGGGCGACGGGTGGAGGAGGCAGTCACCGAGGTGCTGCCGGTGCGCTTGGGCTTGGCGAACACCTTGCCCAGCTTCGTCCGGGCGAAGGCCCGGTCCAGGACGGTGGTTGAGGCGTTGCCCCGGCTGGCCGGGAGGATGATCTGCTTACGGGCCTTGGTGCTCATCTACAGGGCGTTCCTCACGGTCGAAGGCAGGGCCAGGTGGTCCGGGATGACCACACCGAGGGGCAGGCCGGCGGCGAAGGTGGAGTCCTGGGCGCCGTAGGCCTCCTCCAGGCGGATCCTCGCCGACGTCCCGAGGTTCTCGATGATGGCCTCGGCCTCATCGAGCTCGCCCTTGGAACGGACGGTGGCGGTGACCACCAGCCCGAAGTTCAGCAGCCCCGCCCCGTCGGCCTCCTCAGCGGCGGTGGCCTGGGCAGCGCGAGCTTCGCGGGTGTCCCGGGCGGTGGCGCGGTTGCGGGAGGAGGCGTTGAAGGTGGCGGTGTTGATGTCGTTCTCCACCATCTGCGCCGCCCTCGCCGGGTCGATGGGCCGGTAAAGCAGCGTGACGCGCTTACGCACCAGCTCGGGGTTCGGGGCGATCAGGGCTTGGAGCACGTTGGCCTGGACGGTGGAGCGTGGGGGCACCGACATTGCCCAGGACTTCGACCAGGAGTTGTTGTGGTGGTAGCAGTCCCAGAAGGTGTCGGCGGCCTGGGGGCCGACCTCGTCCCAGTTCAGTTCCGGGGCCACCCCCTGGGCGTGGGCCCGGTCGAAGAGGATTGCCTCGGCCGGGTCGTAGGCCACCCGGATGACCTCGCACAGCTGCTGGGCCGTGAGTGGGGCGGCCACCCCGGCCCCGGTGTCGTTCAGCGACAGGGTGAGGTTGGGCAGCCGGGCGGCCAGGTCATCGGCGACCTCGGCTGCGTTGCGAATGCGCCCGCCGGCCCGCACGGAGGCTTTGAAGGTCACCGCGATGTAGGCCCGGGTGACGGTGGCCCCGGTGGGCAGCATCTGCACGGTCTCGTTGATGACGTCGCGGGCGAAGGCCGGGGCGTTCTCGGCCATGCGGGCCTCGATCTTCCGGGCCAGGCGGTACCCGGAGTCCGGGGCGGTCTCGATCGTCACCGAGGCGGCGGTCAGGCCGGGCTCGTCGGTGAGCATGCCCAACCAGTGCGCCCAGCGGTCCACCCACCGGTTGATGTGCTCCTGATCGACCATCCCGCCACCGTCGGGCTCGGAGGAGAACACCACGGTGTAGTGGTGCTTCTGCGGGACCTCGAGCAGGGCGAAGGGGCGGCCGTAGCCGTCGACGTTCTCGGTGATCCTGGAGCGGGCTGAGACCCCGGGCAGCTTCGTGGTGCCTTCCGGGACCCGGGACACCGGCCCTGCCCGGTAGACGTTGGCCCCGGCGTAGACGGCGTTGGCCCACCCGGCCCGGCGGACGATGCGCTCGATCAGGGTGCGCCCGTGCTTGTTCTTGCTCATGGACAGCGCGATCAGGACCAGGATCACCGCTTCGAAACCCAGGGCCACTAACCACAGATTGAGCATCATCAACAGGATCCCGCCGACCACCCCACCGATCAGCAGCACGGTACCGGCGGTCGAGAGCCCGGCCAGGCCCTTGGAGGTGGGGGTGCGGAAGTTGCCGTACACCCGCGGACGGTTCTCGGTTTTAGCTTCGGTCTGCGCCATCAGGGCGGGCCTCGTTTCCGGTCTCGTTGGCGATCTGCGCCTTGAACGCACGTGCCTGTTGCTGTGCGGCCTTCCCGAGCTGTCCCGCACCGGCGGGGCCAGTCGGCTGCGCCCCGGTACGCAGCGGTGTCGCACCGGAGCCACTGCCTGGGGGCGGGCTGGCCCCTGTGCTCGTTGTCGGGCGGGCCCCGCTGCCCGGTGCTGCCACACCCGCACCAGGACCCGGGGCGGGTTGCGCCCCGGTGCCCGTGGAGGGTTTTCCGGCTCCGTCGTTGCCGGGCGCGGCGACGGAGGCTGCACCTGCCGAGCTGCTGGGCGAGGTGGAGCTCCCAGTCGAAGTGCCGCCTCCGGCACTGGACTGCGTGGCCTCGGAGACGGTTTCCCCGGTCTTCTTCACCGCGTCCGCGGCCATCATTCCGGCCGCGACCGGGGCCGCGGCCGCACCAGCGGCGGCAGTGCCTGCGGTGCCAGCGGCACTCGTTCCTGTGGTCCCTGCGGCACCGGCCCCAGTCGTTCCCGCGCCCCCACCGCCGATGGGAGCGGGGCTCGATGTGGTTGGGGCGCTGGCCTTGCTGGGCGGCTGGGCAGCGGAGCTGTCGGAGCCGAAGCCGCGCCCGGACCGGGCCAGATGGGAGGCGCCCTGCGGGATCGCCGCGCCCATCGCCGCGATCCCCAGCGCCCCGCCGCTGCTACCGCCGGAGGAGGACATCGAGCCCAGTACGGGGCTGAGGAAGCCGATGAGCACGGGCAGGGCGAACACGGAGGCGACGATCATCATCAGCCCGGCGGCGAACTGGATCAGCCCGCTGCCGGAGTCCTCCCACACCCCGGTGGTGGACATCTTGATCGCCAACCCGTAGATCAGGGCCGCAGCCGGTTTGTAGAAGGCGAAGGCCAGGGTCCAGGCGATGACCTTCTGGAAAAAGTTCTTCCCCGTCTCGGTGTTCAAGAAGGCGGCTGAGAGCGGCAGGATCCCGGCCATCAAAAACAGCATCCCGGTGCGCAGCACCATCAGCATCAACTGGATGAGGTTCACGATGATCGCCACGATCCCGCCGACGATGATCAGGATGACGTTGCCGCCCAACCACACTGGATCCGCCGCCCCGGCGCTGGTGGCGTTGTCGAGGGCCAGGAGCTTGAGCACATCGGTCTGGAAGTCCTCGCCGATGGCCGAGTCGATGATCTGCACGGCCAGGGCGTCGGTGCCGGCCACCAGGACATTGAGGATCGTCACCCCCGAGGCGGTCACCACGGCCAGGGTGAGCAGATTCTTCAGCAGGTCCCTCGCCGGTTCAGCGCGCTGTGTCCAGGCCATCTGAGCCCCGGCGATCATCACGCTGAGTGCGGCTACGGCCAGGGTGAGGTAGAAGGTCTGGTCCTGGATAAAGCCCACCGACCCGGACAGGTTCCCCGCCCGGGCCGGGACGAGGAAACCGATCAGGCTGGTGGCCCCACCGATCAGGGCCGCCCCGGAGGCCAGCACGGTGGCGGTGTTCACCAGCCCGGCCCCGTCGCCGCGGCGGGCGTTGGCGGCCAGCACGATGCCCAGGAACAGCACCCCGAACACGCACACTCCCAGCCCGATCCAGCTCGCGTAGCTCAGCAGCAGGTCGATGTAGGCGTTGAACTCCCCACGCGCCGGAGCCTGGGAGGTGGGTGCACTGTTGCTGGTGAGGTTGGCGCTGCCGATCCGAGTCCACATGGAGCCCAGGGAGGCGATCGTGTCGACCACGGCAGCGGTCACACCGTCGGCGATCTGATCCAGCGCATCACCGGCCGCTCCGGTGAGTGCGTCGCTGACTCCTTCCTTGACCTTGCAGAAGCCATCGAGTGCGAAGCACTTCTCTTCCTCAGCCATCGTGGGGTCCCCACTCGATGTACCCGTTCAGGTCTGACACCTGGCCGGAGACGGGGCCTGTGTCGCCGTTGTCCTGCAGGGCGAAGCGCCAATCGCCGTCTTGCCACATGAGGTCTGCGCTACTGGTGATGTATGTCTTCTCGGTCCCGTCGTCTCCTGCCAGTACGACCTCGACCGTGGCTCGCTCGCCCGTGTACGAAAGCAGTCGGAAGCCGGCAACCTCGACCGGGACCGTGGAAGCATCCCCCGCGGAGACCCGCTGCTGGACCTGCCCCACGGCGATGTCCTTACCGGGGCCCTCAATGGCAAGCTCCTTGAGGGTGTCCAGCAGAAGCTGGGGATCGTTGCTCGAGGCCAGCATGTTCGCCGTCGTCAGCAACGCCCCTTCAGGAGTGTGGGAGTAGCAGGAGCGCACACCCGTCGACTCGTCCACGGTGCCCGGTCCGTGCTCCTCAGAGGACGGTGCGTAGATCGCCCCGAGAGCGGTCCACTCGACGTCCTCGGGCGCTTTCGTGAGAGTGGTGCCGCCGGTGGCGTCCAAACCGCACTCCGACTCCCCGCCCGCCACCGGTTCGGCGGTGGTGGCTGGCGCCGGGGCGGCTTGGGTGGGCTCTTCTCCGTCGGGCCACAGCCACAGGACCACGCCCAGCACGATCAGCATCGCGACGAGAACGGCTGAGATGAGGAAGCGGGGGGTCTTCCACCAGGTGCTGTTGTCGTCGGTCTCGATGTGGTCTGTCACGTCTTGCTCCTCGTGTGTGGGGGGCTGCGTCTGGTGGTGGTTATGCCCCGGCGATGAAGGTCAGGATCGAGGCTCCACCGGAGATCAGAGCCACGGCCAGGACGATCTTGATGATCCCGGATACTTCTTCAGTGGTCTCTCCACGGCGGGCGTCGAAGGCCATCTTTCCGCCGACCACCAGCAGGCCCAGCACAGCGATGCCCAGGGCGATCCATTTGCCGACACCGACCATGCGGTTCCAGGTGTCGCCGATGCCGGGAGGGGCCAGAGGGCTGGAGTCGGGCAGGTTGGCCGGCAGCGCCAGCGCGGTGTCCTGGGCGGCAAGTACGAGGTCGATCATTGGGGGGTCCTCTCGGAGATGAGTTCATCGACTGCCTCACCGAGGGCGGTGAGGACTTTCCTCGGCTCACGGGCCATGGACTCCCAGTCCGTGGCTCCGGTGAGTCGGAGTTCTTCGATCCACGGCACCACCCAGGTGGAGGGGACACCACCGGAGATCACGCGGGTCGCTGCTGCCAGGGGTTTCGGGGTCTTGCCCGGGGTGCCGGCTACGATCACCAACCCCGCGAGCACTACCTCCGGGTGTTGCCCGGAGGCCCAGTCCTGGGCGGCACGTCGAGCTGCTTCCAACCCGCCATGCGTCTGTCGGGCGAGAAGGACAACGACAGCAGACGGTGCCTCTGGGGTGGGAGAAGGCCAACGGTGATGGCATTCGACACCGCCCAGCAGCTCCCGGAAGGTGGTCTCTCCCGCTCCGCCATGGGCGCCTAACCAGTACGGACCAGCAGAGGACGTGGGGAACCGTTCGAGCCGTCGGTCGCCGTCCGGTGCGGAAACCCCCTGCTGGGGCGCCTGCGCCCCACGAAGCACCGGGGGCGACTCAGGGTGGGCCGCCTCCAGGAGCGAGACCGTCTGGGTCCCCGTGCCGGGTGCGACGAACCCCGCCCACCGATTGCCCATCTAGGCTCCTAAGTTGAATCCAGTGCACCGAGGTGCATCTCCATGGGTCACCCACGGAAACGAATTGAACATGTTCAACTATAGGCGGTTTCGAGCTATGGTGTGCAACCGTAAGCAACTTTTTCCCACTTCGATGTACCGGAGCCGCCGTGATCGCTGGAGCGCTCTCCATGACTGAGTCGCTGGACAGACTCTTCAACGGGCTGCCCGAGCGACTCACCGTGGCCCAGCTGACCGAGGTTCTGGGGCTGTCCAGCACCACGGTGACCTACCGGTGGCTGAGGGATGGGCGGGTGCCAGCCATACAGCTGGGCTCGCACTGGATCATCCTCCGGGACGACGTGAAAGAGCACCTGCGTGCTCACTACAACGTCTCTCAGCAGCCCAACCTCGGAGTGGGGGATACCGACTGATACGAAAGGCATCCCCATGGCGCAGGCGCTCGACCGTCCGCGATGCACCGCAACGATCACCGACGACGACACCGTTGAAGTCTCCATCGACGGTGTGGTGACCCCCCTGAACTCGATGGACGACGCCATTGCCCAGCTAACCGAGACCGCGCGTATCTTGGGTCGGCCCGTCAAGGTCGTAGCCGTCGACCCGTCTTCGGGAAGCGAACTCGAGACCTACCTGGTCGTTGGGCCTGACGGGGAGGTCTCCACCGACGGGACGGCCACCCGCCCCTCTCGGACCGGGCGTCGAGGCAGCCGTGCGGTCAGCCTCGATGAGCTCGTGCCCGCCGAGTCGGCCCCGGAGCCACTGCTGACCGAGCCCGAGAGTTCCTCTTTTGAGGAAGCCGAGCCGATGCCTTCCACCCTCGTCGTGCCGACTCTCGAGAACGCGTCGCAGCCCCATTCCATGCAGGCAAAGTCCATGCCCTCCAGCGCCCCGGCGCTGCAACCATCGGACACGACCGTCTGGGACATCGACTCCGCCCCCAGTTTCATCGCCACCGACAGCTCCCTGACCGACGCACCAGCCACCCACGGGTGGCGCAGAATGCTCAACCGCATCGGGATGCACCTGCCCCCCGGGCCGGCGGAAGTAGCCGAACGAGAAGACCTGGCCGCGGTCTCACGGCACTGGATCGGCTCCCGCACCATCGCGGTCGTCAACCAGAAGGGCGGTGCCAACAAGACCCCCACCGTTGCCCTGCTCGCCGCCCAGTTCGCCCGCCACGGCGGGGCCGGCGTGCTCGCCTGGGACAACAACGAAGCCATGGGCTCCCTGGGCTGGCGCACCGACGGCGCCGGCCACGACTCCACCGCACTGGACCTTCTCCACCACGCCGATCACTTCCTCACCGCCGAAGCCAAAGCGGCCGAGCTGGCCGCCTTCGTCCACCACCAAACCCAGGATGCCTACGACGTCCTGCGCTCCGACGAATCGCCGTCCAATACCCACGAAATCACCGGGGCCGAGGTGGACGCCTTGCACCGGGTCGCCGAGAAGTACTACCGGCTCGTCATCATGGACAGCGGCAACTCCACCCGGGGCGAGAACTGGGCGCACATGATCGCCCACACCGACCAGATCGTCATCGCCACCACCACCGAGTCCGACAAGGCCCAGGGCGGAGTCAACGCCCTCAAGGCCCTGCACGCAGGAGGCGCCCAAGCAGCCGATCTGGCCCGCAACGCCGTCGTGGTCATCTCCGAGCTGATGCCCTCGCACAGCACCAAGGCCCACGCCATTGCCCAGGAGTACGCCCCGTTCGTGCGTGAGGTGGCCATCGTCCCCTTCGACCCACACCTGGTGCAGGGCCGCATCCACCACCGACAACTACGTCCAGCCACCCGCCGGGCCTGGCTGCACGCCGCGGCCCTGGTCTCCCAAGGCTTCTGATGGCAGGGCCCCGCCCCCGAACCCTCGGCGTGGCGGCGCTGCTTCTTCCCGGACTGCTGGTGGGCCTGATCATGACCGTGACCATGCTCGTGGCCACCCTGGCCGAGGAGGAAGACGCCGCGGGCCTGTCCACCAGCTGCACGGCCACCGCCGTCGGCACTAACGAGAAGGCCAATGTGGTGTCCGTTCCCAACGGCTGGGGGCCGCTCGTGGACGCGGCCGCCAGACAAGCCGGACTGTCGGCCAGTCTGGTCGCCGCGCAACTGGCGCAGGAGTCCGGGTGGAATCCGGACACCACCAGTCCCGTCGGCGCCCAGGGCCTGGCCCAGTTCATGCCCTCGACCTGGAACACCTACGGCGACGGCGGCAACCCCTTCGATCCCGAAGATGCCATCGCTGCCCTGGGCCGCTACATGGCAGCCCTGAAAAGCCAAGTTCAGCCCATCGCCGGGGACGATCCGGATGAGCTCGTGCGGCTGACCCTGGCCGCCTACAACGCCGGACCCGGTGCGGTGCAGCAGCACCACGGCGTCCCGCCCTACCCGGAGACCCAGCAGTACATCGAGAAAATCCTCGACGGCGCCCAGGGGAACTTCTCCGTCGGCTGCAAGGCTCCTACCGGCGCGAGGTCCTGGGACGGTGACCTCGGTGACGGGCAATGGACGACCCCGTTGCCCGGCGGTGTCTTCACCTCCGGGTACGGCGGCCGCGCCCTGGCCGGTGTCCCGTCCTGGGCCAACCAGCACGTGGGCGTGGACATCGCCACCCCTGGGGCCGGCAACGGCAGCGGCGGAGTCGTCGTTGCCCCCACCAGCCTGCGAATCACCGGGTTCAACGCCGCCGATGGCTGCGTTATCGCCAAAGAGAACGGGTCCGACCCCGACTTCGGCTTCGCGTTCTGTCACCTGCACTCCTGGGACGTGACCAAGGACCAGAAGCTCAAACGCGGGGACATCATCGGCGTCGAGGGCAACCGCGGACGCTTCGGCATGGCCACCCACCTGCACTTTGAGATCTACAAGCCCGGCGCCCCCGACCTCGTCTTCCCCTACCAAGGGCACAACCTCGACCCCGAGCCCATCCTCAAAGAGAAAGGTGCGTGGCCGAGATGATGCGCCACTCATTCAGCCTCGCCGCAACCCTGCTGCTGTGCGCATTGCCGCTTACCGCCTGCGACTCGCCCAGCGAGGCCCAGCAAAGTTCCCCAGAAGCCACCGTCTCTACCGCGCCGCTACAACTGGGCGAGGGAACTTTCGCCACCCCGGACGACGCCGACCGAACCGACGTGGATTCCACCGCCGAGGTCGCCGCCCTGATGCTCCACTTCTGGGACACCGCCACCGACCGCACCGAGACCGCTGCCGCGATCCGGGCCAAGCCGCTAATGTCCGCCGACTGGGCCGCGCATCAGGTCGAGCCCGAACGCAACGCAGCAGGTGCCCCGTGGCTCGCGGCCGCTGAGCACCAGGGGTACAGCGCACCCACCATCGTCCCCGTCCACGGCGACGTCAATCAGGACGTCGCTCCGGACAAGGCCATCCGCGCCTACACCGTGGAATGGACCTGGAATACCCGCGACGGGGCCACCGTCCACGAAACGGGTCGTCGGCAGGTCACCCTCTACCTCGAGGAGCACGACGGCCAGTGGGAAGTCGTCGGCCATCAATCCCGCGACATGGGTGACGCCGAGTAGGTAGATGAACGAAGGAGGCTGGCCCTGCCGTTGTGGCGGGGCCAGCCTCTTTTACCTACTGTGTGGAGTCGTCCTGAGAGGAACTTTCCTTCTTCTCGATGACGTCCAGGATCGCCTGAAGCCCTTCAGGATCGATCTGACCGAGGGCCCGGGCGGCGAAGTTGCGGACCTCGGCTCGCCGGAGGGCACGGACCGTGTGGAGTTCTTGCTCAACCTGCTGAGGGAGCGGCCCATCTTCCTGCACGAGGTATCTCGGGTCCACCCCGAACACTTCCCCCAGCGCCCGGAGCAGTTTCTCGTCGGGACGCACCCGGATGTCGGCTGTTTTCAGGTAATGCCATTTCGTCCGTGAGATGGCCACGCCGCGGTCTTTGAGGCCTTGCTGGATCGTGGTGAAGTCGTAGGGCTGGCCGGCTTCGGTGCGCAGGGTATCCAACAGCAGGTTGATCTTGTCGGCCAAGATCTGGGCTGAGCGTTCCCGGTTGGCGTCCCCCACGTGGTTTCTCCTCATGTCACGATCCAGGCGTAGATGCTGCCCAGGAAGGCCAGCCCGTAGATGAAGCCTGAAAGCACCTGCGGACCGGTGTGGTCCTGGAGTCGGATGCGGCTCCAGCACACCGCCAGGCCCACCGGAACAAACAGCAGCCCGACAACACCCCAGGATGTTGTCAGGGCAACAATGGTTCCGCCCATCATCATGCCGTGCCCGGAGATCTTCCACCACGGACTCACCACAGCGATCACCAGCCCGGCCAGGAACGTGGCCACGAGCAGCGCCACGATCTCGATCGGTCCCTGCAGCAGGATCGCCGCCGTGAGGTAGCTGAGGACCAGCACCAGCACCCCGGCCATCACCGGTCGGCGGTGCTCCTTCACGCTCACGTGGTGGTCAGTGAGCACCCCTCGGCGCACCAGCATGAGGACCACGGCCAGCGGAACCCCGCACACGATCAGGGCCGCGCTGATTCCCCACCACAGCGAGGCGGCAGATGGGTTCGCCCCCCAGGGCAACGCGATGAGCAGTGCCGCCAGCAGCACCGGAGGCTGGAAGGCTTCCGTGGCGGTTCTCTCCCAGCGGGGGACGACGATCGAGGTGCTCATGATGTGAGTGCAAATCTCCTCTCGGCGGCCTGCAGGGCACACCGTTGCTTGTCCGACAGGCCTACGTTCTCTGCCCGCAGGGCGTCTTCGACGGCAATGACGGCACTATAGAGAACCTTCTGGGGATCAGCCGACAGAGCGCTGGACCAGCCCGGAGGGCGCCCACCAGGGCTCCACCGGTCCGCGCCGAGTTGGGCCCACACCGGGGCGATCCTCAGGATGTCCATGCGCAGACCCATCTTCAGGCGCCGGCCTTGGGCGTAGAGACCCAGCCACGCCACGGCCAAGCACACCAGCACGGCCCCGGGCAGGAAGACCGGACCGAACGAGGCCCGCAGGGCCACAGCTACAGCATCCCACGTGCCTGAATACCCCAGGACTGCGTAGCCGGCCTCGAGCGTGCAGCCGAGCACGAGCAGAGAACCTCCCACACCCAGGCCGAGCAGGGCCGGCCACAGCAGGCGGTCGTGCCCCGGCCGGCGCAGGGTGAGTTCCCGGAAGGCGACACGGGCTACATCGGCGGCGTTCCAGGCTCCCATCGCCATGATGAGCAGCGTGTAGACCAGTGTGCCGCCCTGGGCAAGATGGTCCGGGATGAACGCTCCCGAGGTCGGGCCCCGGTCGATCGAGAAGAACGCTGCCGTCAGCCCCAGCAGCAAGGCACCACCTATGGCGGCCTCCCGCATGGTCCGCGACCGGCTCCAGTCCCTGCGCTGCAGGGACTGCACCAGGGCCGCCCGCAGGCACCATACGGCGCTGAGCGCGAGCAGGTTGCGCACCAAATGGAAGATGTTCTCCCCACCCAGCCACGCATCCACGGTCCGTTCGGGAACCATGACCCCGTTGGCCGAGAAGGCCAGCGCCGCCAACGCCGTGCCCACCCAGACGAAGTCCACTCGGCATCGCCGCGCCACTCGTGGCAGACGAACGACCACTGCCACGGCGGCGAAGAGGCACGCCACAGCTTTGAGCAGACTCAACACCGCTCCAAGGCTCATCAGAAGGCCTCGAGCAGAGGATCTACCTGCTGGGTCAGCCGGGCGGCCAACCGCGTGGCGGCGTTCTCTGCCGCGATCTCCTGGGCCGTCCAGGTCGAGGAACGCCCGAGAAGGGTCTTGATCCGCCGGGAGCCCCCGATGTGGGCGAAGGCATTCCCCAGCGTCAGCTCGCACCCACCGTGCATGAGGAGGATGTGTCCGTACTCGTGCAGGATCACGTGCCGGCGCAGCAGCTCGCTCTCACCGGCAGCATGGAAAATCCAGGACCGCTCAGCCTTCTCCAACCACAACCCCGTGACGTCCTGACCCAACCACGCAGGGGCGGGCTCGATGTGGATGGGCTTGCCGTGCCGACGCTGCACCTCCAGATGAAGACCCTCCCAGGTGAGATAGTCCGGCAGCTCAGCCAGCACATCGGAGTCGGAACAGGAACCAGTTCCCCCTAGCCAAGACATGCCCTCCAGGCTACCCGGAACTTGAACATGTTTATGTTGAACATGTTCAACATGTATTAGGGTGGATGCATGCCGCGCAGCACTTTGCGCCTGGCCGTAGATGACTCAGGCCATCGCTGCTTGCCTCGTGTACCGGAGGGATGAAAAATCACCGAGACACACCTGATACCGCTATCGGTAGCAGTGTCGATATGCCATGATCGACCCATGACCGAGTACCAGCAGCCGAAGTTGCAGGGCCACAAGGTGGCCCTGATGGCGCGTGTGTCTCCAGAACAGCACCGCGCGGCGATCGAAGCATCGCACCAGGCGGGGCTCAGCATGGCCGAATACATCGGCGCCTTGATCGACCGCGACGCTGGAAGGTCCAACAAGCTCGACAACAGGGAGGAGCCGCGCCTACCGCTGGCTAATTCCGCTTAAACGACTGACGACCCGCCTGGCAGGGCGGGCCGTCGAAGTCATTCGGCTGTCTCAGGTCGCCAAACTCGCGACAGCCGTTCCAACAGCTAACTGAATCGGAACCTGTCATGAATCCAATACCAGGGGACTGTTGTGTCCCCTAGTGTACCTGAGGCGCGTCCGCAAATGGACCCCTCTTCACTCAGTCACGCCGATTTTCGGTCACATTCCACCCCTGACGCTGCCCTCGAGGCCGCTGGGGAGTTCCCCTCACATCGCCGGCGGGTGCGGGTGGAACACGAGCAGTCCAAGGCCGTCGTGCTGCGGGCGGTGCCCAAGGGTTGCCAGCTCGCCAAGCACGTCGCCGCCTGGCGCCGGGCTGTGCTGGAGCACCCCAGCCTGGAGTTGATCCGTGCCGATGCCCGGGCGAACCTGCTGGCCGTGGTGGAGATCATCTGCTGCCAGCAGAACCCCGCCTCGCGCACCTGGCGCACGACCTGGGACTGGGTCGCTGCGAAGATCGACCGCTCCCGCTCCACCGTGGCGCGGGTGATCCGTCACCTGCGCGAGTGCGGGCTGCTGGCCGTGGTGGCCACCGGCCGCAGCGCTGCCCGCACCCCGCGCTCCACCGGCCGCACCCAGGGCGAGGCGCCCGTCTACGCGCTCATCCACAACACCGTCCAGCCGGCAGGTGAGCCTGTGGAACTAACTGACACCCCGGTCCCCACGAAGTGGGAGAGTCTTTCCCCGCACGCGCGCGAAGAGCTTTCCCCGAAGGACGCGGCTTCGCCGCGACCCACCCGAAAGCGCGCCGCGCAGCGGCGCGAGGTGGTCGCCGCCCTAAGCCGTCGTACAGCCCCGCTGTGGCCTCGTCATGCGACGACGGAGCCTTTGACGAGGCGGGGGATCCGTCGGGCGCGGAAGGAGACTCAGCGCGCGGCTGCCCTGGAGCTCCAGCACGAGGCCATCGTGCTGCGCCAGCTCACCACCGCCCACGTCGTGAGCGTGTGCAAGCCGTTCTTCGAGGCCGGATGGACCATCGCCGACGTGCTCACCGCCCTGGACTGGACGCCTCAGGGCACCCGCTACGGCTTCCTCACCGTAGCGGGCATCGAGAATCCCGGAGCCTGGCTCACCGCCCGGATGCGCGCCTGGACCCACCCCGACGGCACCCCGCTGCGGTCCCGCGACCAGCGTGTCGCCGCCGAGGCCGCCCAGCGCCGCGCGGCAGCACGGGCGGCCGCCGAACGCTACGCGGCCCGGACGGCTGCCGCCGAGGCCGTCCCCGCGTCGGCCCCCGCGTCTGGCCCCCGCCGGCCGTTCCGGCAACGCTGGGCCGCCCAGATCGCCGCCGGCCAAAACGAAGCGGCTGGTGCGCCCGCCTCGGCTCCGTAGCCGGACCCTTGGCGTGTCCGGTCGGCGGGGAAGAATCCGCGTCATCGGCACCAGCCAAACCGTATATTTGTACGGGTCTATTGTGTTTATGGGCTGAGCTTTAGAATATGTGTTCTATCCTGGCGGCATGAGACACCCAGTACCGCTCACCATTGACCGCCCCGCGCTGGTCTCTGCGGTCCTGGTCCGAGTCCCGGCTGGCTTCCCCTCCCCTGCCCAGGACAGCTTCGACGACGGCCGGATCGACCTCAACGAGGTCCTGATCAGAGACGTGACGTCCACCTTCATCCTCCGCGTCACCGGAGACTCCATGGAAGGCATCGGGATCTACTCCGGCGACGAAGTCCTCGTGGACCGCTCCCTCACCCCCCAAGACGGCGATGTCGTGATCGCCGTCCTCGACGGGGACTTCACCATCAAGACCCTCCACGTCCACCCCGACCGGGTCGTGCTGCACCCGGAGAACCCGGCCTACCCCGACGTGGAGGTCCCGTCGCTGTCGACCCTGCACATCTGGGGTGTCGTGGTCTACGGAATCCGCCACATCAACCAGCGGAAGCTGCACTAGGACGGTGTTCTGCGGTGATCGCCCTGGTCGACGTGAACAACTTCTACGCCTCCTGCGAGGCGCTCTTCGAGCCCTCCCTGGCCGGCAAGCCACTGGTGGTGCTCTCCAACAACGACGGCTGTGTCGTCGCCCGCAGCGCGGAGGCCAAGGCCCTAGGGATCAAGATGGGCGATCCCTGGTTCCAGCTGCGCGCCGACGCGAAGCGGTGGCGGCTGGAGAAGCGTTCCTCCAACTACCAGCTCTATGCGGACCTGTCGGAGCGGGTGATGCTGCTCCTGGCCCGCCACGCGATGGGCCAGGAGGTGTACTCCATCGACGAGTGCTTCCTCCTCCCACCCGACGGCACACCCGAGGAGCAGGTCCGGTGGGCGCGCCGGCTCAAAGCCACCGTGGCCCGCAACGTCGGACTACCCGTGAGCATCGGGATCGCCAGCTCCAAGACCCGGGCGAAGATCGCCACCGAGGCCGCGAAGAAGCTGCCCGCCACCGGTGGAGTCGTCCACTGGGACCAGGCCCCGGCGGGGTACTGGGAGAAGCTCATGGCGGCCCTGCCCGTCACCGAGGTCTGGGGCATTGCCGGACGGCTGGCCAAGCGTCTGGAGGCGATGGGGATCGAGACCATCGCCGACCTGCGCGATGCCGACCCGGTGACCATCCGGCACAGGTTCTCCGTGGTGCAGATGCGCACCGTCCTGGAGCTCAACGGGTTCCCCGCCATCCCCGTGGAGGACGAGGTGGCCACCAAGCAGCAGATCCTGGTCTCCCGATCCTTCCCAGACCCGATCTGGGATCCGGAGATCGTGGGCCAAGCCGTGGCCGAGTTCGCCCAACGCGCCTCTCGCCGACTCCGGAAGGAAGGCGAGGTCACCGGGCGGATCACCGTCTTCGCCAGCACGTCACCCCACCGGCCCGGGCCCGCGCACAACGTCTCCGCCCAGGTGCGCCTGGCGGTGCCCACCAACGAGCCCACTCCGCTGGTGGCCGCGGCCCGGGCCGCATTGGTGCCCAAGCTCATGCACGGGATGTCCTACATGCGCGCCGGCATCCTCTGCGCGGACTTGGCCCCCGAGGGCGCCGTGCCCGTTCTGCCGGGGGTGCTCGAGCAGCCGGCCCAGATCGGGGAGCTCATCGACGCGGTCAACCGCCGCTTCGGCACCGGCACCCTCGCCCTGGGAAGGCTCGGCGCCCACTCCCCTGCCCCCTGGACCAACCGCCAAGCCGATCTCTCCCCGCGCTACACCACCGACTGGAACGAGCTCCGCACCGTCTCCTGAACACGCACTTCTTAGCTGGGCCGCACTAGGACTGACCTACTCCCCCAGCTGACCAAGGCGACAGTCCTCCCTGGGGCCGGGTTGGCGAACGATGGCTGCCGCACATTTCCTCGGCCCTGGCGGGCCTCCAAAATGATTGCCCAAGGGAAGCTGCGGGAACCTACGAGCCCGGACTGGACCGCGATCACTACCAGCACCTTGTTTGCGGTCGAGGTGGCGTACAACTGTGATGGGGTAAAAGGATGTTTTGGAGTAAATTGAGGCTAATACTCCGATTCGGTGGTGTGAGTGGTAGAGGTGTCCAGGGAGAATGAGAGCTTTGGGTGTCCGCTTAGCCCTCTAAGCTCCGACGACTCAGTCGTCCTCTGAGCACTGGGGTCCACGAGAAGTAGCAGGCTGGGGTGAGCCGGCATCCGCGCGCTTCGACGCATGCCCACCCCGCTGAAGCTTTAGCAGGGTGGGCATGAAGAAGGAACCCAGCATGAAGATCGTTTGCATGATCAAATCCACGGCGACCCAGGAGGTTGAGGCGGAGGGCAAGGATTACGTTGCCGCCCGCGAGCAGCTGCTCGTGTCCATCTCCGAGGGATCCGAGCTACTCCGCGTCCGCAGGGGTTCTTAGACGGCCGCCCTTACGCGTGATGTCCACGCGGATGCTGACGATCCCAGCCGACTGCTCGTTGGTGGGGGTTTTTGTCCGCCCGACCGTTCCCAATCTATTCCTCAAAAGCATCCATTAACGCCATTTACTCCATTCATGTAATGGAGCAAACTGAGGGTAAAAGTATCGAAGTCAGACCGGTTGGCGAGGATGGCCTCACTACTTCGACATCGCCCACGTGCTCTACCCGCACGGTGTTCCCGGTGCCGGCACCGCCGGAGTCGTTGCCGTACTCGACGACGACGGTGCGGTCGCCGGGCACAGCCTCTACGTCCAGGACCTGCTCTTCCATTGAGCCCAGGAGGGCATCATGACCACCATTACCCTCTACACCCTCCCCGGGTGTGTGGATTGCCAGGCTGCCGGCCAGGCCATGGACCGCAAGGACATCCCCTTCGGCCTGATCAATGTCGCCTCCCTGCCCGCGGCCGCCGACTTCCTCCGCGGCCTGGGATACCAGGGAGTGCCCGTGACCGTCGTCCGCGACGACGACGGCACCGTCTGCGACCACTGGCACGGCCTGCGCCCGGACAAGCTCCACGCCCTGGTGCGACAGCGAACCCAGCTGAACTAACCCGTCGCCCGCAGATCCACGGCGCCCCCCACGCCCGGACCCCGCGAAGTCCACCCGCCCCCCAGGAGGACGCCATGACCATCCAGCCCGAACACCCAACCAGCAAGCTCCGGGCGACCGCCCAAGAAGCGGCCCGCGCCGCCCAGGAAGTCCTGGCCGAGATCGAGAAGCTGCGCGCGGCCGCCCAAGCCGCTGCCGACAGCGAGAAGTGCACCCAGTGGCTCACCCGCCACGCCCAGCGCCTCGAGGTGCTGGCGCGGAAGGCCCAGCGCCTCGCCGATGCCGCCACCGAGGCGTGCCTCAACGCCGGCCACCTCGACGGGGAGCACCTGGTGGAGGTCACCACCACCGCCTGTCGCGCCCGGGACGACCTCTACCGCGTGTACTTCTCCATCACCGCCTGAGACCCGCCAACACACCTCTGCATTCCATTTACTCAACGACTCCATTTACTAAACTGAGGCAAACACTCAAAGGAGGCACCGTATGGACATCCTTGCCACCGTGCTGCAGAAGGGTGGCGTGGGCAAGACCACCACGGCCTACCACCTCATCCGCGCCGCCCAACGCGTGGACAAGCGCGTGCTCGCCATCGACATGGACCCGCAGGGCAACCTCACCACCGCCCTGACCCCCGAGCGGCTGCCCCTGGATGAGGTCAGCCTCGCCGATGTCATCAACCCGCAGCAGGCGCCGGGGGAGGAGCCCGTCACCCTGGCCGACGTCATCGTGTCGACCATCTGGCCCGGTGTGGACCTGGCCCCCACCGTCGGGCGGGCCCTGGCGATCATCGAGCAAGAACTCACCCAGGCACCCCGCACCGAGGAGCGCGCCCGGACCCTCCAACGCGCCCTTCAAGGCGTGGGGGAGCGCTACGACCTGGTCATCATCGACTGCCCGCCGAATCTGGGCATGCTCACCGTCAACGCCCTGGTGGCCGCCCACGGGGCCGTGCTGGTCACCGAGGCCGGCCTGTTCGCCGCCGACGGGGTGGCGTTGATGCGCGACACCATCGGCTCCGTCCAGCAGCACTACAACCCCGACCTCACGATCCGCGGGGTGCTGCTCAACAAGTGGGAGCCGGCGACCCTGGCCGGGCGCGAATGGCGACTGACCCTCCAAGAAGCCCTGGGGGAACAGCTGCTGGACCCGCCCATCCCCAAGCGCGCGGTGATCCGCGACGCCATCGAGACCGGTGACGCCCTGGACCGTATCAAGGGCGGCCAGTCCATGGCCGAGCTCTACACCCGCCACCTGGCCAGGATCAGCCGCCGGTGAACCCGGCCGGCACGAAAGGAACGACCCTCAGCATGAGCACCGCAGGACGCCGCCGGAAATCTACTTTCCTCACCGGCCAAGACGCCGTCGCCCCCTCCATCACCGACACCACCGCCCCTGCGCCGGCGCCGGAGGCCGCAGCACCCGCCGCACCACAGGAGACGGCGCCGGCGCCTGCGGCCGAGCAGAAGAAGGGGAACGCCACGGACACCCGCCGTCGCCTCCAGGTCCAGATGGACATCGACGACCTGGCCGAACTGCGCTCGGCCTACAACCACGTCGCCCAGCGCGGGCAGACCCTCAGCGACTTCGTCGCCGGCATCATCACCGACCGGATCCACCAATACCGCGACGAGGTCAACGACGGGCGGCCCTTCGGTGGTGCAGGCACCGTGACCCGGGGCCGCCCTCCCAAGTACTAGCCGAACATACAAAACCCCATTTACTCCATTAATAAAATGGAGTAAATGGGGTTTTTTGGGGAAATACCTACGCAGTCGAGCCGGCGGCCCCGTGCCCGATCACGGCGAGCAACTCGTCACCGGCTGTTCGCCGTGCGGAGGAACCGCCGTGATGGCCTCCGTGTTCGAGTCCTGCCCCGAAACGTTCCATGGCCATGTCGCAGCGATAGCTGGCCAGCACCGGGCCCGCCGTCACGAACGTCAGGAAGGCCGAGTGCTGGCCGTTGGGGAGGGGAGGGCTACTGGGCGGCGTAGTAGGCGTCCTTGACGGACTGGTGAATCCGGCCGCGGTCGGAGACCTCGTACCCGTTCTCCTTCGCCCACGCCCGGATCTTCGCCGTTTCCGGGTTACCACCCGAAGAGGAACGGGTCCCGGTAGCTCGGGTGGGCTTGCTCTGGGCTCGTCGGCCAGCGGCGGCGTAGGGGCGCAGGGCCTCCCGCAGCTTCTCCGCATTAGCAGTGGAGAGGTCGATCTCGTACTGTCGGCCGTCCAGGCCAAACTGGACGGTCTCTTCAGCAGGACCACCCTCGAGGTCGTCCTCCAAAATGATTTGCACGCTCTGGGCCATCACGGCACCTTCCCTGATTTCATCATGTCTTTCGCTGAAATACGCCCACAAGCGGAATCTCCAGCACCGAATCACTTCCTCGCATGCCTTTGAGGGCAGCTAAGGTGGCGCCTGTTG
This sequence comes from Kocuria rhizosphaericola, assembly GCF_044462205.1. Lineage (NCBI taxonomy): Bacteria > Bacillati > Actinomycetota > Actinomycetes > Micrococcales > Micrococcaceae > Kocuria > Kocuria rhizosphaericola. Next base: position 31,458 of record NZ_JBISWK010000003.1, read on the forward strand.
TGCTGCACGTTTCCAGGCGCGGACTCACCTTACCGAAAAAGCACTCACTCTAAAAACGACTTAGGAGGCAACGGACACGACCACATAGAGATTATCGAGAGCGGCTCCCACCGCTGGTCTCACCTCACCTTGATATGCAGGGTTCGTGCAGCGGTTATAAGAAGTCCATACGCTGGCTTGGCAGGAAGGTTTCAGCCTTTGTTGCGTAAAACCCTGAGGTTCATGCAGATTTCAGCGCTCAGGGAAGGGAACTCCTGCGGGCCAGGGGGAGGGAAGATCAAAGAAGCTCAGGGGCGTCGTGCGAGGTGTCTCGTTCCGGATCTCGGTGCCGATCAAGATGGACATATTCCATGTGGGGAGAGCGTCGAGCTCATGGCGGGTGTCGGGGTGAACCCACAGGTTGGGTATTTAGTTTCCTATGGAGTAGGGCTGCAACTGATTCACCATCAGTACCCCAGCGACGTTCTGACGCCGCCATCCGGCAGGAGAACGCCAGTACCCATCCGGTGTACGGACTGATCGAGTCGTCGACCGGCCGTCGGGCAGATATTGGACTTCCACACTTTCCCGTCCGTAAAGAGCGTTCATGACGTGGAAGTGGTCATCGTCAAACATGTAGGTGCCCAGTGCTACCACGAAGGGGTAAGCCAGCGTCCCGTATGCGGAACCTTTGCGGGATAGCGCGCGTTTGATCGACGGTGCGTCATCGATCACCCCGGCGGATCTGCCGCCGAAGGCTCCAAGAGCCCGGAGGCCAGGTTCACCACGGGCCTCGGGGGATTTCGGCATGACCTCGAAATGGAGCGTCCACTCGTCGCGGGACCACTCCAGGGTGGGACGTCCCTCGTCACCCCAATCGTCTTGAGCTTGTTGAGTGACTTCGTCCGGGTCCAAGGTCTCCAACCACTGCTCCAGTTCCCGGCGCAGGGGCTTGGCCGGTAGGGGGCGAGGCCCTTGTTCTCCGACGTTGACCCACAGGAAGAAGTTCGGGCTGTCGAGTTGGTCCAGGGCGTCGTACACCTGCTTGAGCCGGTTGCTGTCGGCCACGTCGGCATTGCTGGGGGAGATGGAGCGGGCCTCCACATAAATGCCGTGCCCGTCTTTGGTGGCCAGGAAGTCCGGACGCCGTGAGGTGCCTTCCAGGACGGGGTGGGGTTCGACCCGGTATCCAGCTCGGAGGAAGGATTCGTGCAGGTACAGCTCCAGAAATGCCCCCTGGGACTGCCGGTGGTCCGGTGACCTCAGCCGTTTGGACAGATCAGCAAACGACTCACGGTCCAGGTGGGACGCCCAGTCCTCAACCAGTTGCCGCACCTGATCCCAGTACGTTCCCTGAACGCGGTTGAGGAACTCCGCGCTGCTTTCCGCATGAGCGGCCGGGGACGAATTTGTGCGAACGATGTCATCGAACACTCGACGGATCGGTTCGGGCTCTGCGCTGAAGGCGTGACTGCTGACGTCCATGGTGTTGTCCTATCAGGCCAAGCCGACACCTTTGGTGCAGCGGGGGCCGCTGGTACAGGCCGCCTGTTGTGCCGGCCCATAGGATCGCGTGATGGATTCCTACCTGGAGAAGTCGCCGAATGCGGGTCGGATGGGCAAGGCCGCGGAGTATCTGGTCGCCTCGTTCTGCATCCTGGTCTCCCAAGGGCGGCTGAACGTCTCCACCTCGATGGTTGATGACGAAGGCGTGGACCTGGTGTTCCACCAGCGCGGCGGGACCGCGACGCTGGCGGTGCAGGTCAAGGCTCGGATGCTTTCCGGGACTGTGGCCGCACGTGGACGTTTCCAGGCGTTCGTGCGGTCCCAGACTTTCACGCCTCGGAGTGACCTGGCGCTGCTGTTCGTGGCCGTGGACGACGAACACGGCCAGCTGCGCCAGGCATGGTTGGTGCCCAGCGATGAGTTCGACCAGCGCAAGGGCACACCCACCGCACAGGGGCGGTATCGCTTCTCTGCGTCCCTGAAGCCGGGAACGCAGGACCAGTGGTCGCCGTACCGGCTTGGCCCGCTCCAGTTGCCCGGGGCGATCCTGCGGTCCTTGGACGGGCTGGAGGCCTCTGACCGGTAGATTCGTCGGTGCCCCCAGTGCAGTCCAGTTGTAGGAGTTGAGCCCGGTGACGACGTCGGTCCATGAAGTGATGGAAGCGTTCCGGCAGGAGCGCACCAACTACGACCGGGGAGCGAAGTTCGAGGAACTGATGGTCCGCTACTTCGAGCTGGACCCGATCTACTCCTCGACCTTCGATCGGGTGCTGCGCTGGTCGGACTGGGAGGGCCGTAACGGCCAGCCCGACACCGGGATCGACCTGGTGGCTCGGCATCGGGGTGATGGGTCGTGGACGGCGATCCAGTGCAAGTTCTACGAACCCCACCACTACGTGTCCAAGGCCGACATCGACTCCTTCCTAGCCGCCTCGGGCAAGGAAGACTTCTCCAACCGAATCATCGTCTCCACCACCGAGCACTGGGGCGGCAACGCGGAGGAGACGATCAAGAAGCAGACCATTCCGGTGCAGCGGATCGGGCTCTCGGAGATCGCCGCGGCCCCGATCGACTGGCACGTGGCCTGGCCGGCCGAGGACCAGCTCGAGGTCGATCTCAAGCCGGCAGCCAAGCACCAGCCGCGCCCGCACCAGCAAGAGGCGATCGAGAAAGTCACCGCCGGCTTCACCGCCCACGACCGGGGCAAGCTGATCATGGCCTGCGGCACCGGCAAGACCTTCACCTCCCTGAAGCTGGTGGAGACCATGGCCGTCACCGCTCGAGAGCAGGGGAGGGCCGGGGCGTTCCGGGTGCTGTTCCTGGTCCCGTCGATCTCCTTGATGTCCCAGACGCTGCGGGAGTGGACCGGCCAGACCGCGATGCCCATGGCCTCCTACGCGGTGTGCTCGGACACCAAGGCCTCCAGGGCGGCCGAGGACATCTCCACGGTGGACGTGGTGATCCCGGTGACCACCGATGCCACCAAGCTCGCCCACGCCATCACCGGGGAGGTGGGGGACCCAGAGGTCTCGGTGGTGTTCTCCACCTACCAGTCCCTGCCCGTCATCCACGACGCCCAAGCCCAGGGGGCGCCGGGGTTCGATCTGATCGTCTGCGATGAGGCCCACCGCACCACCGGGGCCACCCTGGCCGGGGTGGACGAGTCGAACTTCGTGAAGATCCACGACGGGTCCTACATCACCGGGTCCAAGCGGTTGTACATGACGGCGACCCCGCGGATCTTCGCCGAGGAGACCAAGGCCAAGGCGAATGAGAATGCCGCGGTGCTCACCTCTATGGACGACGAGACCGTGTACGGCCCGGAGTTCCACCGGCTGGGCTTCGGTGACGCTGTCGGGCGCGGTCTGCTGACCGACTACAAGGTGCTGGTGCTCACGGTCGATGAGGAGTACATCGCCGGGCCTCTGCAACAACAGCTGGCCGATGAGAACCACGAGCTCACCCTCGATGACGCCACCCGCATCGTGGGGTGCTGGAACGGACTGGCCAAGCGCACCGGCCACAACGGCGCCGGCGGCTTCGGAGCGGGGGAGAAGCCGATGCAGCGCGCCGTGGCATTCCTGCGCGACATCAAGACCTCCAAGCGCCTGGCCGGCACCTTCGAGGAGGTCATCGACGCCTACGAGGCGGCCGGCGACAACATCCTGCGGTGCTCGGTGGAGCACGTGGACGGGACCTACAACGCCCTGGAACGCAACCACCGCCTGGACTGGCTCAAGGCCCCGGTCCCGGAGGGGGAGTGCCGGATCCTGTCCAACGCCCGGTGCCTGTCCGAGGGCGTGGACGTCCCAGCCTTGGACGCGGTGATGTTCCTGAACCCGCGCAACTCCGTGGTTGACGTCATCCAATCCGTCGGCCGGGTCATGCGTAAAGCACCCGATAAGGACTACGGGTACATCATTCTGCCCGTGGCCGTGCCGGCCGGAATGGCCCCGGAACAGGCATTGGCGGACAACCAGCGGTTCAAGGTCGTCTGGCAGGTCCTGCAAGCGTTGCGGGCTCACGATGACCGGTTCAACGCCATGGTCAACAAGCTGGACCTGAACAAGTCCCAGGCCACTGACAAGCTGATGATCGGCCACGTCGGCGCCGGAGACGGCGAGGACGAGTACACCGACTCCACTTCCACGGAGCGGGAGCAGGAGGACGCGCTGCGCCGCGGCGTCCAGGGGATGCTCAATCTCGAGCTGGAGTGGCGGGATGCGGTTTACGCGAAGATTGTGGACAAGGTCGGTACCCGTACCTACTGGGAGGACTGGGCCAAGGATGTCGCCGACATCGCCGGCGCCCAGCAGACCCGCATCCGCGCCCTCGTAGACCAGGCCGATGATGAGGTAGCCGAGCAGTTCGCGGTATTCGTCAAAGGTCTGCGGGAGAACCTCAACGACAGCATCGATGCTGAGTCAGCGATCTCGATGCTCTCCCAGCACCTGATCACCAAACCGGTCTTCGACGCCCTCTTCGAGGGCTACGACTTCGCCGCCCACAACCCGGTCTCCATCGTCATGGACACCATGGCCACCGCCCTCGAAGGCCGTGGCCTGAACGCAGAGACCGAGAAGCTGGCCGGCTTCTACGAATCCGTGCGCATGCGCGCGGCTGGAGTGGATAACGCCGAGGGCAAACAACGCATCATCGCCGAGCTCTACGAAAAGTTCTTCAAGCTCGGCTTCCGCAAGCAGGCCGACGCCCTGGGCATCGTCTACACCCCCACCGAGGTCGTCGACTTCATCCTTCGGGCTGCCGACGACGTCTCCCGCGCCGAGTTCGGCCGTGGACTGACGGACGAAGGCGTGCACATTCTCGACCCGTTCACTGGCACCGGGACCTTCATTACCCGCCTGCTGCAGTCCGGGATCATCAGCGAACACGACCTGGCCCGCAAGTACGCCTCCGAGCTGCACGCCAACGAGATCATGCTGCTGGCCTACTACATCGCAGCCGTGAACATCGAAGCCACTTACCACGCCATCGCCGGCGGCGGCTACCGGCCCTTCGAAGGCATCGTCCTCACGGACACCTTTCAAATGAGCGAGCACGGAGACACGCTGGACACGGCGATGTTCACCGCCAATAACGACCGCGCCGCGGTCCAGCTCGAGGCTCCGATCAAGATCATCGTCGGCAACCCGCCCTACTCGGTAGGCCAAACCAGTGCCAACGACAACAACGCCAACCTCGCCTACCCCACCCTGGACACGGCAATCGAACGGACCTACGCGGCTCGGTCCTCAGCCGGCCTCAAGCGCAACCTCTACGACTCCTACATCCGTGCCATCCGCTGGGCCACCGACCGTATCGGTGACTCCGGCGTCATCGCCTATGTCACCAACGGCGGTTGGATCGACGCCAACACCGCCGACGGCCTGCGTCTCACCTTGGCAGAGGATTTCTCGAGCCTCTATGTCTTCAACTTGCGGGGCAACCAACGGAGTGCTGGAGAACAGTCCCGCAAGGAGGGCGGCAAGATCTTCGGCTCGGGCAGCCGCAACACCGTCGCCATCCTGGTGGCTGTGAAGAACCCGGCCCATACTGGTCCCTGCCGTATCCACTACAGGGATATCGGCGACTACCTCACCCGCGAAGAAAAGCTCGACGGCATCCAGCAGTCCACCCTGAACACCATCGACTGGGATGTCATCGAACCCAACGAGGCAGGGGACTGGACCAGCCAACGCAACACCGAGTTCACCACCTACACACCCTTAGGCGACAAAAAATCCACGACCGGGGCAACGACTGTTTTCAAGACCTACAGCCTCGGCCTATCCACCAATCGTGACGCCTGGTGCTACAACTCCTCGCGCACCGCAGTCGAAACCAACATGCGCCGGATGATCGACGTCTACAACGCCCAGGTGGAACAGGTGCAAACGGGGGCCATGTCCCTCGAGGCCATTGAGGCAGATCCGAAAATCATCAATTGGAGTCGTGCTCTCCGCAAGGACCTGTCTTTGCACAAGAAGCACGATTTCAAGACGTCAGCCGTTCGTCTAGCTATGTACCGGCCGTTCTGCAAGCAACACGTGTACTTCGATCGTGGCCTCAACGAGATGGTCCTGCTGATGCCCTCCATGTTCCCAACATCGGAGCATAAGAACCTTGGAATCATCCTCACAGGGCCCTCATCTCACTTCGAATTCACGCCGTTCATCGTCGATGCCCTCCCGAACCTCCACACCTTGGACACCGCCCAGTTCTTCCCGCGCTGGACATACGAGAAGATCACGGTGCCCGAGGGACAGCTCGCCCTCGGCGGCTCTTCCAGCGATATCGATGAGTACGGGTACCGAAGGGTCGACAACGTTACTAGCGACATACTTGCGGACTACCGCGCCTCCTACGGAGACGAAGTAACCAAGGACGATATCTTCTACTACGTATACGGCATCCTGCACTCCCCCCACTACCGTTCCACGTACGCCGCGGACTTGACGAAAATGCTTCCGCGCATCCCTAAGGTCGCCAGTGCCGAGGACTTCAGTGCCTTCGCCGAAACGGGTCGGCAACTTGCCAGTCTGCACCTCGGATACGAGATGGTGGAGCCTTATCCGCTCACGGAGCTAATCAGGGACGGAGCTCCCACGGATGCTGCTGCTCTCTACCGTGTGACGAAGATGAAGTACGGGTCTGGCAAAGATAAGTCGAAACTCGTCTACAACCCCTGGATCACCCTCGAGCGCCTCCCCGCAGAGTCCCACGGGTACATGCTCGGGCCACGGTCAGGGATTGACTGGTTGATCGACCGTTACCAGGTCAAGGTCGACAAGAAGTCCGGCATCACCAACGATCCGAACGACTGGGCAGCCGAACACGGGGAACCCCGCTACATCCTTGACCTGATTAAGCGCGTGACGACCGTCAGTGTCCAAACGGTGAGGTTGACCTCACAGTTGCCGAAACTAAACATTTCGACGCACTAAGTCGTCGACGACTAAAAGGTCTGTGGCACACAAGATTTCAGTGTGGGAGTCAATCGCATACTGGTTATAATTAACTTAAACAAGCTATTGATCGATTCTTAGTACTTTTCGTGCTGCTTTCTCAAATTTACGCCGCGCATCTGCGTTTCGTGTATAGACTTCTTCTATCTCAATTTCCTCTTGTTCAGGTTCGGGGTCCGTAATTAAGCGACAGGTTAGAAGCAGCGCCTCCGCTGGTTCTGCCAACCCCATATGCGTAATCCGCAGAAGAGCTAGTTGGTCCCATGCGGCCTGCTGAGCGTCTGACCACCGTCGTCCTGCTCTTTTGAGCTCATTTTGCCCTTCGTCCGGTCCGACCGACCATTGTTGATAAGCATGTGCCATTGATATCTCGGCGTCCCATGCGCGCCTAGCATTCGCAGAAAACGAGACTATGAGATCTCTAAGTTCTGGACGGATGGCGCGTCGGTCCTCGCCTCGTTGCTGGATAAGCGTAGCGAGAAGAGTTCCCGCAACGCCGACAGCGCCTCCAATCACTGCGCCGATAAGGGCGAACGACCCTTCATCCACTGCACACCCCTCCCTTTTTCTCTAGCTGAAGATTGATTAGGAGCGAGCTACTCCATTCAAGACGGTGTCTTTTACAGAGGGTATCCGACGCGAGAGAGTTCGTTGGCGACTCACGTTTATGCACTTCTGCCCCTACCGGCCGTTTGTCCATCACCCGTTGTCACCTCAACCACGGGGGTGCTCGGGGCGGGCTGACGTGCCTAGCCAGCTCTACCATTTTGTGGGACGTAACCAGACCGCTGATTGAGGAGACCAGCATCAGGGGGACTGGTGTACCCCGGTTCCGTGGAGTCGCGTAAGGCATGCGTTACGAGGTGAATCGGCTGCCCGAATCAACGGTGTGCAGACGGTATCAATCTTGGGGAGGTGATTACCTCTGCGGCGAAGTACCACCAAGGACTCTATTTCAGGTATGCAGGCTCGTGTAAGGAATATGGGTGCAGTACAAACCGCCATTTCCGGCATGTCTAGTTTTGGGGTTGTCACCGTCTTTCCCTAAGTCGTGATACTCAAGCCATCTAGCGTGTTTTAGGTCCACCCGAAGCACTCAAGCAAAGTACGAGAAAACGCTTGTACGAGTTGGCTAATTCCTGGCGTTCAACCCTAGAGGACTCCTGTGCTCTCCACATGGATTCCGTAGCCTTCAATGCAGCTTGAGCGGAGTTGACGTGGTCCACAGTGGCATACCTTACGGGGTCGTATGAACTGCTGTAGTCGGCCTCGTGGCGGGCTCGTTGGAGGTCAATGAAGGTCTCTGCCACGAGAAGGAGCTCGTTTTGGATGGGTTGCCTGGGGTCGCGGCGAAGCAGTAGGACGGGTCCTCGCTCCGATTTGCTAAGCGGGTGTTTGTTTGAAGCTGCAGTAACCACCCACGCCGCTGCATCCGCAACTCCTGTGTGGGTGAACCAACGCGTAATGTTAGCCACATCATCCTCTGAAGCATTGGGAACGGCTGCAAGAACACCATGTCGCAGAATTTGGTGATAAAGAGCGTAATAGGCGGTGGATGTAGATCGGCGTAGATCGGAGAGGGCGGGGCGTCCTTGACCTGCATCTCGGCCAGCAAGCTTATATGCAGTTTTGATAAGCCCAGATGGCAAGATCGGAGAACTCATGCTTTGTGGTCCTCTGACGACGAGTTTTCCGGCGAGTCAAAAGCTTCAGGAATATCGTCGGGGGCTACCTGGTCGACGGGGGCATCCTTCATCGAAACTTCGACGGCTGTGGGTCCGGAAAGGAAAGCATCGTTGGCCGAGGCAACTTCGTCGAGTGCAAGTCGCGCCTTCCTTTTCAGCTTTTGGGTGACCTCAACGGGCCATCCTTCTTGAGTCGATTCAGGGGCGGTGAGGTAGAGAGTCACCCTCCATGAGGTCGTGCCGTCCGGATCCTCCACCTCTCGTAGGTCGACTTCTTCGATAGCAATCGAATCCTCGCTGGTGTGGAGAAGGCGGTCTCGTAGCTGTTTCGCAATGTCTTCTGGTTCAAATTGGGCCATGCCTCTCAGTCTGCCGTATGTGGAACGTCCAGGGATCTACTTCGACTGGTGTGAATGTCTCACATCCCATGGGATGCAAGACGTCTCGTCCGGGAAATTCGCGGCCGCATGTTTCTGCGGTTCGGCCTGTCTCGCATCCTTGTGCTTTATCCATGCCCCTAGAATCGGATACTCAACGTCAGTTGCGAGACAGATGAGGTGGATATGGGGAAGCTGATCGGGTACGCGCGAGTGTCGACGCGGCAGCAGTACGCAGACCGTCAAGTGTCTGACCTCCTGGGTGCCGGCGTGCGGCGCGATGACATCTATGTCGACAGTGGAGTGTCTGGAGGCCGTGCTTCGCGTCCGCAGTTCGACCGAGCGGTCGCTGCACTCGAGTCGGGGGACACTCTGGTCATCACGACACTGGACCGACTGGGACGCTCGACGCAGAACATGCTGGCCTTCGCCGAAGCACTGCGGGTGAGGGGAGCGGGGCTGCGGGTGCTCAACCTCGGTGGGGGAGACGTGGACACCGCCACCCCAATGGGTTCGATGGTGTTCACCGTCATGGCCGCCCTGGCCCAGATGGAGTTGGAAATCAAACGCGAACGGGTCACCGACTCGGTGGCCAAGCGCAGGGCCGCGGGCAAGGACCTCGGCGGGCGTCGGCAGACGTTCACCGACTCCCAGATCCGTAACGCGCTGCGGCTGATCGACGGTGGGGAGCCGGCTACCCAGGTCGCCCGCGACCTCGGCATGTCCCGCGCCACCCTCTACCGCCGCATCCGTGAACTCCCCATGCCTGCCATCTGAGGTTGCGGTGGACTCGGGATCCGATGTTGTGCAACACGTTCTCTACCGTGCAGTGAGAGCCGCTCCGCACCTTCGCGCGTGTTCGGCCTCGGGGTTGCCTGGGCGCTTTTTTCGTCGCTGGTAGCCTCGCCGCATGCCTCTCGCCGATGAGCAGATCGTGTCCCTGCAGCTGCGCTTTGACGACGTCAATCTGGCCGGTCATGTCGGGAACACCGCGATTGCGCGCCTGATCGACGAGGCGCGGATGATCTTCCTCGGCTACCCGGAACCGGGTCGACCGGGAGACCGCCACGGCGTGCTGGGTGTCCTCGATGAGCAGGTCGACAGGCTGGTGGGCCAGCAGACCGTCGAGTTCCACGATGAGCTTTGGTACTCGCCTGAGCCGGTGGCGGTGACGATGTGGGTCACCCACATCGGGACCTCCAGTTTCTCCCTCGCGGCCACGATCAGCCCCCGGGTGGGGCACGCCCCTGTGGTCACGTCGGAGGCCACGATGGTGCTGGTGGACCGCGGCACCGGTGGTGCCTGGCCGATCGACGACACCGTTCGTGGACGGCTCGCACGATATCTGGGTGATCCGGTGGTACTGCGGCCGCGGCCGTCCCAGAGATCCCGTAGCTGAGAGGGCCGGCAGGGAAGGAATGTCGCTGAAGGCCATCGAAGACCAATTGTCGTCGGGATTCGGGGACACGACGGTCAACGCCTCGACCACTGATCGGCGTCCAGGTGCTCCGTTGCTCAGGCAGCGTCCCGGGTGCGGCATGACTGAGGCGGGCCTCCC
>NZ_JBISWK010000004.1:0-43402 GCF_044462205.1 Kocuria rhizosphaericola
GCGGCGGGCCCGGAGCTCAGGCGGCGCCGGTCCTCCGCCGCCGGGCGCGCAGCCAGCCGGCCGTGACGAGCACGGCGAGGATCGTCACCGCGAACACCAGCACGAACCACGCGAGGCCCAGGATCCCCACGGGCGTGCCGGGGTTGGTCACGACGATCACGGAGCCGTCCCCGCCGTAGGCGAAGAGCCAGGAGACGAGGTAGCCGATGAGCCCCGGCACGGCGGCGGCCCACACGCGGCGGGTCGCGGTGCCGACCCACAGGGACACGCTGAGCAGCAGGGCGGTCGCGAAGAGCAGCCCCCAGGGGATCCACCACCCGGCGGCCGAGTACCAGACGGCGCCGTGCAGGACGGTGGCCACGGACGCCGCCACGGCACCGGCCGCGACGGACGTCACGAGGGTGGAGAGCACGGAGGCCTGGGCGTGCCCGGGCGCCTCCTCCTCCGGGGCCGCCGCGTCGGGGTCCCCGGCGAGCAGCCGGTAGGTCTCGAGGGCGCTGAAGGGTTGCCACACCCCGTTGGAGAGGGCGAAGCGCGCACCGTCCTCGGCCAGCACCAGCTGGGTGGCGTGAGCGGCCATGGCGGCCCGCTTGCGCTCGGCGGAGCCGTGCACCGCGGCCTGCGGGCGCGGGTCCTCGGCCCGGGCCTCGCCCTCGACCGCCCACACGAGGGGCGTCCGCCAGGGCTCGGCATCCGTCCCGTCGGCGTCCGCGCCCGGGCGGGCGGCGAGCTCGGCACCGCGCAGCGCGACGGCGGAGGTGCGGACGTGGTCGGGGTGGCCGTAGCCGCCGTCGTCGTCGTAGGTCACGAGCACGTGCGGGCGCACGGCCCGGACCGCGGCGGCGACGTGCGCGGCGGCCTCGTCGGCCGTGGCCGCGGTGAGGCTGTGCGGGGAGGAGTCCTCGGCGGGCGCGGCCCGCCCGTCGGGGCCCCAGGACATGCCGGAGTCGTGGTAGTGGCCCGTGCCGCCGGCGAAGCCCACGGCGGGGTCGAGGGCGGGGGGCTCCCCCGCGAAGAAGCGCTCGGCCACGCCGAGGCGGGCCGCGGCGTCGTGGAGCTCGCCGACACGGTAGCGGCCCAGGGCCGTCCCGTCGTCGGAGCACTCCGGGCGGCCGACCTCGAGCCCGTGCAACGGCTCGGGAATGACCTCGCCGCGCTCGCCGCGGGTCATGGTGAGCAGCACGACCTGCGCGCCGAGCTCCGCGTACCGGCCCATGGTGGCGCCGGTCGCGATGGACTCGTCGTCGGGGTGGGCGTGCACGAACAGCAGCCGGGCGTCCTCCGGTCGCAGCCCCGGGGGCAGCAGCCCCGGCAGGGCGTCCTCGCGCACGAGGACGCCCTGCTCGGGGTAGTACGGGACGGGCGGCTGGGTCACGGCCTGGCCTGCTGCGCTGTGCTGCTGCGGTCCGGGATCAGGCGCGGGCCCGGGCCCGGTTGGCCTTCATCCGCTCGTTGGCGTCGAGGATCACCTTGCGGATGCGGATCGCGTCCGGGGTGACCTCCACGCACTCGTCCTCGCGGGCGAACTCGAGGGACTCCTCGAGCGTCAGCTTGCGCGGGGGCGTGAGGTTCTCGAAGGTGTCGGAGGAGGCCGCACGCATGTTGGTGAGCTTCTTCTCCTTGGTGATGTTCACGTCCATGTCGTCGGCGCGGGAGTTCTCGCCCACGATCATGCCCTGGTAGACCTCGGAGGTGGGCTCCACGAAGAAGGAGCCGCGCTCCTGCAGGTTGATCATGGCGAACGGGGTGACCACCCCGGCCCGGTCGGCGATCATCGAGCCGTTGGTGCGGTACTCGATGTCCCCGGCCCACGGCTCGTAGCCGTCGGCGTAGGAGGACGCGATGCCGGCGCCGCGGGTCTCGGTGAGGAACCGGGTGCGGAAGCCGATCAGACCGCGGGCGGGAACCTTGAACTCCATCCGCACCCAGCCGGTGCCGTGGTTGGCCATGGCCTCCATGCGGCCCTTGCGGCCGGCCATCAGCTGCGTCACGGCGCCGAGGAACTCGTCCGGCACGTCGATGGTCATGTGCTCGTAGGGCTCGTGCACCTTGCCGTCGACGATCTTCGTCACGACCTGGGGCTTGCCCGCGGTCAGCTCGAAGCCCTCGCGGCGCATCTGCTCCACGAGGATCGCCAGGGCCAGCTCGCCGCGGCCCTGCACCTCCCAGGCGTCGGGACGCTGGGTGGGGAGCACCTTGAGCGAGACGTTGCCGACGAGCTCCTTGTCGAGGCGGTCCTTGACCTGGCGGGCGGTGACCTTGGTGCCCTTGGTGCGGCCGGCCAGCGGCGAGGTGTTGATGCCGATGGTCATGGAGATCGCGGGGTCGTCCACCGTGATCAGGGGCAGGGGCTGCGGGTTGTCCGGGTCGGTGAGGGTCTCGCCGATGGTGATCTCCTCGATCCCGGCGACGGCCACGATCTCGCCGGGGCCGGCGGACTCGGCCGGGACCCGGTCCAGGCCCTTGGTGGCCAGCAGCTCGGAGATCCGCACGTTCTTGAGCTCGCCGTTGGCCCGCGCCCAGGCCACGGTCTGACCCTTCTTGAGGGTGCCGTTGAAGATGCGCAGCAGGGCGAGACGGCCCAGGAACGGGGAGGCGTCCAGGTTGGTCACGTGGGCCTGGAGCACGCCCTCGGGGTCGTAGGAGGGCGCGGGGACGTGCTTGATGATCGTCTCGAACAGCGGCTCGAGGTCCTCGTTGTCCGGCAGGCCGCCGTTCTCCGGCTGCACCAGGGAGGCCCGGCCGTCACGGCCCGCGGCGTAGACCACGGGCACGTCCAGGACGGCGTCCAGGTCGAGGTCCGGCTCGTCCTCGGAGATGTCCGAGGCCAGGCCCAGCAGCAGGTCCATGGACTCGTGCACGACCTCCTCGATCCGGGCGTCCGGGCGGTCGACCTTGTTGACCACGAGGATCACGGGCAGCTTCGCCTCGAGGGCCTTGCGCAGCACGAAGCGGGTCTGCGGCAGCGGGCCCTCGGAGGCGTCCACGAGCAGCACGACGCCGTCGACCATGGACAGGCCGCGCTCGACCTCGCCGCCGAAGTCGGCGTGGCCGGGGGTGTCGATGACGTTGATGGTGATGGTCTCCCCCTCGGCGGAGGGACCTTCGTAGAACACCGTGGTGTTCTTGGCGAGGATCGTGATCCCCTTCTCGCGCTCCAGGTCACCGGAGTCCATCACGCGCTCCTCGACCTCACCGTGGGACGAGAACGCGTGCGTCTGCTGGAGCATCGCGTCCACGATGGTGGTCTTGCCGTGGTCGACGTGGGCCACGATGGCCACGTTGCGGAGGTCGGCGCGCTGGGCGGTGGTGGAGGTGACAGGCATACGCGTGGGTCTCTCTTCGGGTGGAGATGCGGGGGGAGGTGCAGCCCTCCCGATGGGTGCGGCCGGGGCGCCGCCGCGCACCCGGAGGGACCCGGGCGGGAGCGCCCGCACAGCGGGCCGTCGACCATTCTACCCCGCGGGACCGCCCGGGCGGCACCCCGGGCGCCTGTGACCCCGCCGACTCCCCCGTCCCGGCACGGATCCGCCCGGTCGTCCGGGGATCCGCGAGCACCCGAGGGATCCGGCGCCCCGGGGCGCGGACGGAGCGTTCGGCAGGCCCCAGGAGGCTCCGCTCAGGGCCGGCGCTCCAGCGCCGCCCGGACCGTCGCGGGGGCCGGATTGGTGTGCGGGACGCCGTCGAGGACGACGGTCGGCACGATCGCGTCGCCCCCGTTGACGGAGCGGACGTAGGCGGCGGCGCCCGGGTCCGCCCAGATGTCGACCCAGCGGGCACGCCGGGCGCGGGAGCCCAGGGACGCGCGCAGACGCAGGCAGTACCCGCAGCCGGGACGGTAGTAGACGGTCACGGGGTCCGGCGCGGCCTCCGGGGCGGCGCCCCGGCGCGGGAAGACCAGCGGGGAGCACACCGCCACGCCCACGGCACCGGCGAGCACCGCGATCCCCGCCTCGCCGAGCTCTCCGCGCCCGAGCCGGAGGACCACGGCGGCACCGGTCACCAGCAGGACCAGCGCCGCGAGCCACCAGCTGCGCACGGAGGGTCCGGTCACCAGGAGGGCAGCACCGGCAGCGGGCCGTCGGCCTCGACGTTCTCGTCCTCGCCGCGGGCCAGCCACTCGAGCAGGCCCTCCCGGTCGGACTCGACGCGCAGGGCGCCGTCGCCGATCACCCACTCGTCGCGCTCCTCCGTCACCAGCGTCATGCCGGGGGCGCCCTTGGCGCGCATGGTGCGCACGGCCGCCTCGAGGGCGTTGAGCAGGGAGTCGGGGTCGGCCTCCTCGATGGTCCAGGCGGTGTCGAGGTCGTGGTGGTGGACGACGACCTCGGCGATGCGCAGCGCCACGATGGAGGTCGCGGGGATCTGCTTGCCGTGCAGGTGCACCTCCTCGACGGCGAGCTCCCCGGCCAGCCGCTGGGACTGCTCGGCGAAGTAGGACGCGGACTCGCGCACCTTCTCGACCAGCTCCTCCCGGGGCAGGTCCGCCAGCTCGGCGATCTCCTGGTTGCGGGCCTCCGCCGACGCGTAGGGGGCCTGCTCCTGGCCCGTGACTGCCCAGTCGATGAGCTTCACGAGCGCGCGCCCGTTGGAGGCGATGTGGGCGACGACGTCGGCGCGGCGCCAGCCGTCGCACAGCGATGGCGCGGCCAGCTCGTCGTCGGACAGGGACGCGGTGGTGGCCAGGAACATCTCGGTCTCGCGGCCGAGGCGGGAGAGGTCCGAGTGCAGGCGGGCAGGATTGATCATGGGTTCACCCTATCGAGCGCAGGGTGAGCCGGACCACCTCCGGGCCCCCGGGACCCATACCGGGTTCGTCTCGGCTCAGAGCGTCGGGAGGCGCGCGAAGGCGCGCTCGGCCTCCCGGCGGCGGGCGGCCGAGAGCTCCTCGAACGGGGCGAGCACGAGCGCGGATCCCCCCGCGCGGCGCACGCGCCCCCAGGTCCCCACGATCCGCCCGCCCGCCACGAGGGTGGGCTTGAAGACCCCGTTGCCGCCGGGGACGATCCGGGTCGCGTGGTCCGGGGCCAGCACGTGGGACCGGTCCCCGTAGCCCAGGACGAACTCGTCGAAGGGCGGCAGCAGGAAGACCCCGGCGGCCCGCCGGTCGCCGGGGTCGGGGCCCTCGAGCACCTCAGGGGCGCACCACAGCTCGCGGCCGCCGCGGTCGTGCACGGCCACGACACCGTCCAGCCCCGTCAGGGCGTCGCGCACCGCGGACCGGGGCAGGGCCGACCACCGGGCGGCGTCCGCCACGGAGGCCGGGCCGTGACCGCGCAGGTACCGGCGCACCCAGCGCGCGACGACGGGCGCGACACCGCCGGCGCCCGTCCCGGGTCCGGCCGTCCCCTCCCCCGCCGCCGGGATCCAGTCCGAGACGGGGACCACGAGCTGGTCCCGCGCGTCCACGGTCAGCGGGCCCAGGCAGAGGGTCGCGTCCAGGTGCAGGGCGAGCATCAGGTGGTAGGCCCGGCCCGGCTCGCCCAGCAGTCCGGCCTCCTCCCACGCGGCGTGCAGGCGCTCGCGGGGCTGCGGGCCGTGGCGCAGCGCGGCGAGCGCGGCCTCCCGGGCCGCGTCGAGCCGCTCGTCGATGCCCAGGGCGCGGCGCCGGGCGGCCGTCGAGGCGACGGTGCGGGGGCCCAGGACCGCCAGCCACTCCCGCAGGTCCTCGGCGGGCACCAGGTGCAGGGTGCCGCGCATGGGCCACGTGCGCACGATCCGGCCGTCGTCGAAGGCCTTCCGCAGACCGTCGGACCCGGCGGCCCGGCGGAGGCCGACCGAGACCAGGGCGCCGGGCAGGTCCTGCGCCTGGACGGCCCCGAGGGCGCGCACGACGTCCTCGGGCGCCAGGTCCTCCGGCCGCACGAGCCCGTGGGCCGCGAGCCGCGCGAGGCCGATCTCGCGGTCGGTCAGGACGGTCGGGGCGGTCACTGCAGGGCCCGTCCCCGCTGCTCGGGCAGGGCGAACGCGGAGAGCGCGGCCACGAGGAAGGCCGCGCCGAAGACGGCGAAGACCGTGACGACGTCGTAGCGCTCCCCGCCGAGGACGAGCAGCACCGGCACGGCCAGCGGGGCCAGGATCGAGGCGATCCGGCCGAAGGCGGCCGCGGCCCCGGTCCCCGTTCCGCGCAGCGCGGTGGGATAGAGCTCCGGGCCTATCGCGTACAGCGCGCCCCACGCCCCCAGGTTGAAGAAGGACAGCGCCATGCCGGAGCCGATCACCTGCCACGGGAGCACGACGCTGCCCATCGACACGATCCCGAACAGCACCGCGCTCAGCGCGGAGCCCCCGAGGAACACGGCCAGGGTGATCCGCCGGCCCCAGACCTCGATCAGCCAGGCGGCCGCGGCGTAGCCGGGCAGCTGGGCGAGCGTGATGACCAGGACGTAGCCGAAGGACGTCGTCAGCGTGAGGCCCTGCTGGAGCAGGAGCGTGGGCAGCCAGGTGAACGCCCCGTAGTAGGCGAAGTTGATGCAGAACCAGACGGTCCACAGCGCCGCCGTGCGCCGCCGCAGGTCCGGACCCCAGATCCTGGTCGCCCCCTCGCCCGGGCGCGGCCCGGTCTGCTCTGCGGCCCGGGCCTGCTCCGCGGTCTCGGCCCGGGAGCGGCCCAGGGGGCGGGCCCGCTCGAACGCGCGCACCGCGGCCTCGGCCTCGTCCGTCCGGCCCCGGTGCTCCAGGAAGCGGACCGACTCCGGCAGGGCCCGGCGCACGACCACGGCGTAGAGGGCCGGCACGAGACCCACGACCAGCGCCCAGCGCCAGCCGTCCGGGGAGGAGGGCACCACGAAGTAGCCCACGAGCGCGGCGAGGATCCAGCCGACGGCCCAGAAGGACTCGAGGATCACCACCACGCGGCCGCGGATCCGGCGGGGGGCGTACTCGGAGACGAGGGTGGAGGCCACGGGCAGCTCGGCACCGAGGCCGAGGCCCACCACGAAGCGCAGGACCACGAGCGCGGCGAGGGAGCCGACGAGCGCGGACGCGCCGGTGGCCAGGCCGTAGACCAGCAGGGTCAGTGCGAAGACCTGGCGCCGGCCGAGCCGGTCGGCCAGGAGCCCGCCGAGGCTGGCGCCCACGGCCATGCCCACGAAACCGATCGAGGCGAGCAGGGACAGCTCCCCGGTGCCCAGACCCCACTCCTGGGCGAGCGCGGCCATCACGAACGAGATGAGGCCCACGTCCATGGCGTCCAGGGCCCAGCCGACCCCGGAGCCGACGAGCAGCTTCCGGTGCTGGGTGGTGAACGGCAGCCGGTCCAGCCGCTGGGAGCGCGTCAGCGCGGACGTGGCGCCGCCGGGCCGTTGGCTCTCGTGCATGCTCCGGTCCTTCCCTCTGCAGCGCGGTGCTGCGACCACTGTAGGCGGTCGGCGGACCGGGCAGCGTCGGGCGCATGTCGTCCCGCCCCGAGCCCGGGACCTGCTCCGCCCCTAGACTGGAGGGGTCCCCACCCACCGGCCCGGCGAGGGAGCCTCCTGTGACAACGGTCGCCGTGTACCTGGTCGTCGCCTTCGGCGCCGGCGCCCTCGCCGTCCTGCTCCGGCTGCCGCCCCTGGTGGGCTTCCTGGCCGCGGGGTTCGTGCTCAACGGCCTGGGCGTGGAACGGCTGGAGGCGATGGAGGAGCTCGCCGACATCGGCGTCACCCTGATGCTGTTCGGCATCGGCCTCAAGCTCGACGCCCGGTCCCTGTTGCGCCGGGAGGTGTGGGGCACCGCGGGGGTGCACATGGTGCTGAGCACGGCGCTGGGCGTCGGCTTCCTGGGGCTGTTCATGCTGGCCGGTCTGGCCCTGCCCGAGGCGGACCTGCCCACGCTCGCCCTGGTGGGCTTCGCGCTGTCCTTCTCGAGCACCGTGCTGGTGTTCAAGGTGCTCGAGGAGCGCAGCGAGACCACGTCGCTGTACGGCCGCGTGGCGATCGGCATCCTGATCATGCAGGACATCGCCGCCGTCGCCTTCATCGCCGTCACGAACGAGCACCCGCCGAGCCCGTGGGCCGTGGCACTGGTGCTGCTGCTGCCGGCGGCGTGGCTGTTCCGCCGGGTCTGGGACCGGATCGGGCACGGGGAGATGCAGGCCCTGTTCGGGGTCGTCATGGCCCTGGTCCCCGGCTACATCGCCTTCTCCGCCGTGGGGATCAAGGGGGACCTCGGCGCGCTGCTGGTGGGCATGCTCCTGGCCTCGCACGCGAACGCGGGCGAGCTCTCCCGGACCCTGTTCACCCTCAAGGACCTGCTGCTCGTGGCGTTCTTCGTCTCGATCGGGTTCAACGGCATGCCGGACAGCATGACGGTGCTCCTGGGGCTGCTGCTGCTGGCGCTCGTGCCGGTGCAGGCGATGCTGTTCGTGCTGCTGCTGTGGGTGTTCGGGATGCGCCGCCGGACCTCGCTGCGCGGGGGGCTGGCCCTGGCCAACCACTCGGAGTTCGCCCTGATCGTGGGGGCCGTCGGGGTGTCCTCCGGACTGCTCGCGGAGCGCTGGCTCGTGGTGCTCTCGGTAGCGGTCGCGGCGAGTTTCGTGGTCTCCGCGCTGGTCAACCGGCGCGGTTCGCCCCTGATCGGCACCCTGGCCCGGCGGCTGCCGGAGCACCCGGAGCACCGGCTGCACGCGGAGGACCGGCCCATCGACATCGGCCACGCCGAGGTCCTGGTGCTGGGCATGGGACGGGTGGGACAGGCCGCCTACCAGGAGTTCGCCGAGGAGCACGGGTTCTCCGTGGTGGGCGTCGAGAACTCCACCGACCGCACCGAGCGCCTGCGCCAGGAGGGCTTCGACGTGCAGAACGAGGACGCGACCGACCAGGAGTTCTGGGAACGGGTGCTCGCGACCGGCCACGTGCAGGTCGCCGTGCTGGCCATGCCCTTCCACGGCTCCAACCTCGTGGCCCTGCGCCAGCTCACGGAGTCCGGGTTCGCGGGGGCCGTGGCCGCCGTGGCGCAGTACGACGACGAGGTGCAGGAGCTGCGCGAGCAGGGGGTCCGGACGGTCTTCAACCTCTACAGCGGCGCCGGCATCGCCCTCGCCGCGGAGACCGTCGAGGCCCTCGGCCGCCGGCCCGACTGACCGCGGCGGGGCCGCGGCCGGTGCACGTCGGCCCGAGGGCACCGGCCCGGTGCGGTCCTCGGGCTAGGCTCGCGGCATGAGGGCCCGGATCGACCGCTATCTGCTCGACGTCGCGGGACCCCGCCGCACCCCCGCCCTCAACCGGCACCTCGCCTACCTGCTCGCCCTGGTGGCCGGGGTGCTCAACTCGGTGGGCTTCGTGGCCGTGGCCGTGTACACCTCCCACATGACGGGGCTCACCGCGATGGTGGCCGACCACCTCGTTCTGGGCGATCTGCGGCTCGTGGCGGTCGGGGTGCTGGCCGTCGTCGCGTTCACGTGCGGGGCCGCGTGCTGCGCGCTGATGTTCAACTGGGCGCGGCGCCGCGGGCTGCACAGCCGCTACGCCAACGTCCTGCTGCTCGAGGGCCTGCTCATGCTCGCCTTCGGCCTGCTGGCCGAGAGCCTCACCTGGGCGCACCGGGACCTGCTGTTCGTCCCCGTGCTCGCCTTCACCATGGGCCTGCAGAACGCCGTGATCACCAAGATCTCGAACGCCCAGATCCGCACGACCCACGTGACGGGCATGGTCACGGACATCGGCATCGAGCTCGGCAAGTTCCTCTACCGCAACCGGCTCGCGGACGCGGACCCCGTGACCGGCGACGCCGGGAAGCTCAGGCTGCTGGCCGCGCTCGTGGGACTCTTCTTCGCCGGCGGGGTGCTCGGCGCCCTGGGCTACGTGGCCGCGGGTTTCCCGGTCCTCGTGCCCGCCGCGCTCGCCCTGCTCGTGGCGGCGTGGCGCCCGCTCGCCGCCGACCTGGGCTTCCGCCGCTCCTCCGCCTCCTGAACCAGGGCCCCAGGGCCCGGTGACGAGGACGGCGCCTCATGCTCCCGGCTGCACGGCCTTGCACAGCTGGACCAGCCGGCTGATCTCGCGGTGCGGGGCGCCGGTGGGGCGGACCACCTCGTCCCGGGCCGCCACTGCGCACCGGACGAGCGTCCACGCCCGGAGGCGCTCCTCGTCGGCGCCGGCTGCCAGGGCGAGGGCCTCCATCCGGTCCGCCAGGGCCGCGGCCAGGGCGCCGCCGTGGCCGGCCTCCTCCGGGCGGTGCCACAGGGCGGGGACCAGCGCGAACTCCGGGGTGCCGACCACGGCGTGGGCCCCGGCGGCCAGCCACGGGGCGCGCTCCGACGCGCGGACGGCACCGTAGTGCAGGTCCTGGTGCACGAGCGCCACGTCCAGCTCGTCGCGCCGGAGCCGCTCGAGGCTCTTGACGGCCTGTAACCGGAAGCGGCGCGGGAACCGGGCGTCCAGGTCCGTGGCCGCCGCCAGCTCCGCCTGCCACCGCCGGGCCGTCTCCGACAGGCGGGGGAACGGGGGCCGCGGCGGCCGGGCGAGGGCGCGGGTCAGCTCGCCGAGCACGCGGCAGGCCTCGAGGACCGGCAGCCCGTGCAGGTCCCGGTCGGCGGTGCGCTCGAGCAGCAGCGCCCGGTCCGCCGGCTCGGCCCGGAGCAGCCGCACGGCCCCGCGCCCGGCCCACACGCGCAGGGCCAGGTGCTCGTGCTCGGCGCCGGGCCGCGGCGGGGCGAGCCGCAGCACGGCCGGCTCCCCGGCGCGGGTGCGCACCGGCAGGGCCAGGGCCCCGTCGTCGTCCCGCGCCGGCCCGTCGGGGGCCAGCTCCCACGCGGCCGTGTACCGGTCCGCGAGCCCGGCGGGGACACCGGCCGGACGGCCGTCCGCTCCCGGGGCGCTTCCGGAGGAAGTCGTCATCGGACCATTCTGGCGCACCGCCCCGCGGCGATCGGGGGCCCGCGCACCGTTCGCTAGACTGCGAGCGCCCACCCCGTCCAGGAACGGAGTCGACCCGCCCGTGAACGAGCTGCTGTTCGCCTTCGGCCTGACGCTGTTCGCGGGGCTGGCCACGGGAGCAGGAGCCTTCATGGCCCTGGTCACCAAGCGCACCGACGCCAAGTTCCTCGCGGTGAGCCTCGGCTTCTCGGCCGGGGTGATGATCTACGTGTCCCTGGTCGAGATCTTCGTCAAGGCGCAGGTCGCCCTGGTCGCGGAGCTCGGGGAGCGCGCCGGGGCGTGGGCCACCGCGGGCGGGTTCTTCGGGGGCATCGCCCTGATCGCGGTGATCGACCGGTTGGTGCCCTCCCGCGTCAACCCGCACGAGTACCCGCACGACGACGCCGGACGGCAGCGCCGGCTCATGCGGATGGGCACGATGACGGCGCTGGCGATCGCGATCCACAACTTCCCCGAGGGCTTCGCGACCTTCGTGGTGGCCATGCAGGAGCCGTCCGTGGCGATCCCGGTGGTCGTGGCCATCGCGCTGCACAACGTCCCCGAGGGGATCTCCGTGGCCGTGCCGATCTACCACGCCACGGGCAACCGCCGGAGGGCCTTCCGCTGGGCGTTCCTCTCCGGCCTGGCGGAGCCGGTCGGCGGAGTGCTCGGGTACCTCGTGCTGCGGCCGTTCCTCGACGACATCGTCTTCGGCGTCGTGTTCGCGGGCGTGGCCGGGATCATGGTCTTCATCTCCCTGGACAAGCTGCTGCCCACGGCCCAGGAGTACGGCGAGCACCACCTGTCGGTCTACGGGCTGGTGGCCGGGATGGCGGTCATGGCCGTGAGCCTGCTCCTGTTCGTGTGAGACGCCTGCGGCGCTCCGTTCCGGCTCACGGGAGCGACCGGGCGGCCGGGAGGCCCGCCGCCCGTCCCGCCTCGGCGAACGCCGCGGCGAGGTCCGCCCGGGACGCGTGGGCGTTGAGTCCGCTGGGACTGGGCAGCGCCCACAGCTGCGCCCCGGCCAGCTCCCGGTCCTGGCGCCCGAGCGCGGCCCGGGGGTCCCCGAAGGCGTGCCGGTAGGCGGTGACCCCGGCGACCGCGACGACGGCGGGGCGCAGCCCGGCGACGAGCTCTGCCAGCCGCTCCCGGCCGGCCACGAACTCGGAGGGGTCCAGCTCGTCGGCCCGGGCCGTGGCCCGGCGCACCAGGTTCGTGATGCCGAGGCCCCGGTCCAGCACGTGCTCCCGGTCCTCCGCGCTCATCCCGGTCGAGCAGTCCACGAGCCGGCCGGTGAGCCCGGCGTCGTGCAGGGCCGGCCAGAACCGGTTGCCGGGCCGGGCGAAGTGCGCCTGGGTGGCCGCGGCCCACAGGCTCGGGTTGATGCCGCAGATCAGCAGCCGCACGTCCGGGCCCAGCAGGTCGGGCAGGGTCGTGTTCCGGGCGGCCTCGAGGTCCGCCCGGCTCGGCCGGGCGCCGCCGGACGCGTTCGGGGATGCCATGCCGACATGCTAGGCCGCGCCCCGCCCGGCAGGCACCACGGGCCCCGGGCGGAGGACCGGCGCGCCCTCGAGGAGCGTCCCGCGGGATCGCCCGCGGCGGCCCGCGACGCCGCGGCCCGGCGACCGCCCGGCTACCGTGGAGGCCATGCCCCGACCGACCGAGCTCACCGTGCCCACCGAGACCGGACCGGGACGCCTGCTGGTCTCCCCCGCCGGGAACCCCACGGCGCTGCTGTGGCTCGGGCACGGCGCGGGCGGGGGCGCCGGTGCCCCCGACCTCACCGCCCTCGCCGACGAGCTCCCCCGCCACGGGATCACCGTCGTGCGCCACGAGCAGCCCTGGGTGCTCGCCGGCCGGAAGATCGCTCCCCGCCCGGCCGCCCTCGACGCCGGGTGGCTGGCGGCCGCCCCGGCCGTGACCGGGCTGGCCGCCGGGGTGCCCGTGGTCGTCGGGGGCCGCAGCGCCGGCGCGCGCGTGGCGTGCCGGACGGCCGCCGCGGTGGGCGCCTCCGCCGTCGTCTGCCTGGCCTTCCCCCTGCACCCGCCGGGCCGGCCGGAGCGCTCGCGGGCCGAGGAGCTGCTGCGGCCCCCGGTCCCCGTGCTGGTGCTGCAGGGGACGCGGGACGCCTTCGGCACGGCGGACGAGGTCGTGGCCGCCGCGGGCGGCGCGCCGGCGGTCGGCGTCGTCCCGGTCGAGGACGCGGACCACGCCCTGAAGGTCCGCCGCTCCGGGCCCGTGGGCCAGGAGGACACGCTCGCGCTGCTCCCCGCCGCGGTGCGCCGCTTCCTCCAGCGGGAGCTGCCGGCGCGCTGAGCCACGGCGGGACTTCAGCGGCGCGCCGACCAGGACTACGGTGAGGAGCACAGCGTCACCGCGATCCGTCCGCGACCAGGGAGAGAACCGTCATGGCCCGCACCCCAGAATCCCCAGACCCGCAGCGCCGAGAGCCCTCCCCCGCTGACGAGCAGCGGACCGCCGCGCCGGACGCGTCCGCCGCAGAGCGCCCGGGGACCGGCCGGGAACCGGCCGTCCGGCAGCGGGTCGGCACCGACCCCGCGCTGGACGAGCACCAGAAGCAGGGCATCTCGGGGGCCATGTGGACGGCCCTGATCCTCGGCCTGCTGATCCTGATCCTGCTGCTGATCTTCATCCTGCAGAACAACGTCGAGGCGGACTTCAACTACCTGGGCTGGCGGTTCAGCCTCCCCCTCGGCGTCGCCATGCTGCTCGCGGCGGTCGCCGGCGCGCTCATCATGGGCCTCGTCGGCTCCGTCCGGCTCTTCAGGCTGGGCCACCGGGTGCGCAAGCTCGAGAAGGAGCGCGCCGACATCAAGCGCGCCCTGGGCTGAGCTCCCCGGCCGAGCGCGGTCCGGCCCGTCAGCGGCGGGCGTCGAGCTCCTGCACCAGGCGGCGCGGCGCCGTGAGCCGGTAGGACGTCTCGACGAGCTCGGCGGCCTCGGTCCAGTCGGTCCCCGCCGGGGACAGGTCCATCCCCACCCAGCCCGAGGGCCACAGGTACGCCGGCTCGAAGAACCGCGTCCCGGCCAGCAGCGCGGGACGCTCCTGCGGGTCGGCCTTGACCAGCAGCGCCGTGTCGAAGGCGATCGACGTGTCCCCCCGCAGCGTCCCGCCGTAGACCGCGAAGCCCGTCCTTGTGCAGAACCACGGGCGGCCGTGGGAGATCTTCTCCTGGGCGCCGGGCAGCGCGAGGCAGATCGTGCGCACACGGGCCAGCACCGGATCGTCGCCGTCGAACCTGAGCGGGTGCCTCATGACACCCATCGTAGGCCGGTCCGTTGCGCTGAGGGCATCAGGCAGTAGCCTGACAGCACCCCGAACGACAGGACGGTTCCCATGAGCTCCTCCGCACCCCCCGACGACCGCCCGGTTCCCGAGGACGACGACGTGATCGCCCCCGCGACCGTGGTCGACCTCACGAGCGGCCCCGCCCACATCACGCCCGTGCTCGTCGACGGCGAGGCCCGCTACGCCGTGGAGCTGCCCGACCAGCCCCTGGCCGAGGACGACGTCGCGAGCCTGGCCGTCGCGCTGCAGGTGGCACAGTCCGGCCCCGCCGTGCTCGTGGACATCGAGGACTACCTCGAGGCGGCGGCACCGCCCGAGGACGCCACCGGCTCCCAGCCGTAGCGGCCGGTCCGTGCGCCGGGACCACGGCCCCGACGCACGGACCGGCACCTCTTCCGGGCCCGCCCGGCACACGGCCTCCCCGCGCCTCCGCGAACCGCTGACTGCATCGCTGAGCCGGATAACGCACCCCTCCGGGCGGCCTCCTGGCGGTCCGCCGGCCAAGTGCCCACGATGGTGGTGCGAGCCGGCCGGACCGGGGCCGCGCCGGGGGCGGCGGCAGCCAGGGCGGGGGCCGGCCTCTTCTCGCACCGGGGCCACCAGGGGAGACGACGATGGACGACAGCACCGTGCACGCAGGGCTGCGCACGCCGGGCGCGCCGGAGAGATCGCGCGGGGCGCCCAAGCTCTCGGTCCTCGTCCGGATCGACCTCGACGGCCGGCACGTGGCCCTGGTCGTCACCGGCGTGCTGACCGGGACGAACCAGCAGGCACTGGTGCCGCTCGCCACCCGGGCGCGGGCACTCTTCCCCGGATCGGACCTCACCGTGGAGCTGCACCAGGCGCACGAGGCGGAGCCCGCGGCCGTGGACCTCCTGCGCTGGAGCCTCGAGGACGCGCGGCCGGTCACCGGCCCGGTGCGGATCGTCGTGCCGGGCCGGATCGAGAAGCCCCGGGCGGGACGCACCCCGTGAGCACGTGGACCGCCGAGGCCACCGTCCGGACGACCCACAGGGTGGACGTGTCCGCGGCCGGAGCGCTGAGCCGGGCCGTCACGGCGGCGCACTGCATCGCCCGCAGCAGCGGCGCGCACGGCGTGTCCCTCCGGATGGACGTGGAGGCCGAGACCGGGGCCGGCGCCTACCGGGCGGCCCTGTCCCTGTTCGCCACCCGGGTGCTGCCGCACCTCGAGGACGCGGACCTGACCGATCTGCGGATCGTGGCGGGCGGGGCCGACTGACCACGGAGGCATCCCGCGTGCGCTCACCCGTCCGTGGTTCACTGCCTGCAGATCACACCCGGTGACCAACGCCCCGGAGGGCCCGAAGAAGCTGGACATCGGCCCGTACCGGCCCATGCAGTCGCGCCCGTTCATCGAGGAGCACGACAAGACGTTCCGGTGGCACGACTACCGGCTCCGGGGCATCGACAACGGCGTGATGGCCGAGCCGGCCGTGACCGTGCACGTCGAGGGGACGCGCGAGCTGGTGACCGGCGCCCAGTGGCCGCCCGAGGACGTGGAGCACCGGCCGCTCCACCTGCGCCCGCGGCGCGAACACTCCCCGAGCCGGAGCTCATGGGCGCCGGGCCACCGCCTGACCGTGGAGCTGTCCTGCGACGAGCCGCCGGCCGTGACATCGAGGACGACCCGAGATCACGGCCGGAGGTCTGTTCAGGCACGGAGTGCGGATGAGAAGCCTGGCAGGCGCGGGACGGCCGGACGTCGAAGCGGAACTCCGCCTCGCTGCAGGTGCGACACAATCATCGTGTGGACGATCTGCACGTGCCTCCGGGCCCCGGCGCGCCCCGCGGCCTCAGGGTGCCGGCGGGAGAGCTGGTCGAGCAGTTCTCCCATGCCTCCGGTCCGGGCGGCCAGGGCGTCAACACCACCGACTCGCGGGTGCAGCTCAGTCTCGACCTGGCCACGACGACAGCACTGAGCGACGTGCAGCGCGAACTCGTCCTCGACCGGCTCGCCGGCCGGCTCTCGGGCACAGTGCTCACCGTCACCGCCGCGGAACACCGGTCGCAGCGGCGCAACCGGACGGCAGCGAGACAACGCCTTGCCGCCCTCCTGCGCGAGTCCCTGGTCCCGGATCCCGTCCGGCGGCCGACCCGGCCCACGAGAGGTTCGCAACGACGCCGCATCGAAGGAAAGCGCCGGCGTTCCGAGACCAAGCAGAACCGCAGACGCCCCGGGCCGGAGTAACGACGCGCCGGCACGCGCTGCCCGACCGGCTCAGACGTTGAAGCGGAACTCCACCACGTCGCCGTCGCGCATGACGTAGTCCTTGCCCTCGATCCGGACCTTGCCGGCGGCCTTGGCGTCGGCCATGGACCCGGCCGCGTCGAGGTCCTCGAAGGAGACGATCTCGGCCTTGATGAAGCCGCGCTCGAAGTCGGTGTGGATGACGCCGGCGGCCTGCGGGGCGGTGGCGCCCACGGGGATGGTCCAGGCGCGCGACTCCTTGGGCCCGGCGGTGAGATAGGTCTGCAGCCCGAGGGTGTGGAAGCCCGTGCGGGCGAGCTTGTCGAGGCCGGCCTCGTCCTGCCCGGACATCTCCAGCATCTCCTTCGCCTCCTCCTCGTCGAGCTCCACGAGCTCGGACTCGAGCTTCGCGTCGAGGAACACGGCGTCGGCGGGCGCCACGAGCTCGCGCAGCTCCTGCTGCTTCGCCTCGTCGCCGAGCACGCCGTCGTCGGCGTTGAAGACGTAGATGAAGGGCTTGGCGGTGAGCAGGCTGAGGTCGCGCAGCTGGTCGACCTCGAGCTTCTCCTTCTCGGCCGCCCCGAAGATGGTGTCCCCCCGCTCGAGGATCGTCTGCGCCTGCTGCATGGCGGCGAGCTTGGCGGGGTCGGCCTTCTTGATCTTGACCTGCTTCTCCAGGCGCGGGATCGCGTTCTCGAGGGTCTGCAGGTCGGCGAGGATCAGTTCGGTGTTGATGGTCTCCATGTCCGAGGCGGGATCGATCTCGCCGTCGACGTGGATGACGTCCGGGTCGTCGAACGCACGCACCACCTGGGCGATGGCGTGGGCCTCCCGGATGTTGGCGAGGAACTGGTTGCCCAGCCCCTCCCCCTCGGACGCGCCCTTGACGATGCCGGCGATGTCCACGAAGGACACGGTCGCGGGCAGGATCCGGTCCGAGCCGTGGATCTCCGCGAGCCGCTCCAGCCGCGGGTCCGGCAGGTTGACCACGCCGATGTTCGGCTCGATGGTCGCGAACGGGTAGTTCGCCGCCAGGACGGTGTTGCGGGTCAGCGCGTTGAACAGGGTGGACTTGCCGACGTTGGGCAGTCCGACGATTCCGATAGTAAGAGCCACGGGAGACCATCCTACCGGCCGGGCGGGCCGGCACGCCCCTCGAGCTGCGGGGCCCGTGACCGAGGTCATGGGCGTGTCGTGATCTCCGGAGCTTCCGCGACGGCGCGCGGTGGAGCAGAGTCGGAGCATGAGGACTTCCCCGGCATCCAGCACGGCGCCGCACGCGAGCGGCTCCACCTCCCCCGCCGTCGACGTCACCGGCGCCCGGAAGGGGTTCGGGCACGGCGAGCGCCGCGTCCGGGCCGTGGACGGCGTGAGCCTGCGCGTGGAGCGCGGCGAGGTCGTCGCGCTGCTCGGTCCCAACGGAGCCGGGAAGACCACCCTCCTGGACATGGTGCTGGGCTTCACCGACCCCGACGACGGCACCGTGCGCACCCTGGGTGCCGCACCGCGCGAAAGCGTGCGGGCCGGGCGGATCGGTGCGGTGCTGCAGACCGGCGGGCTGCTCGACGACCTGTCCGTGCGGGAGACGGTCGCCATGGTCGCGACCCTGCACCGGAACCCCCTCCCGGTGGACGAGGCCCTGGCCCGGGCCGGGGCCGCCGGGTTCGCGCGGCGCAAGGTCTCCAAGTGCTCGGGCGGTGAGCAGCAGCGGCTGCGCTTCGCGCTGGCCCTGCTGCCCGAGCCGGATCTGCTGGTCCTCGACGAGCCGACCGCGGGGATGGACGTCGGCGCCCGGCGGGAGTTCTGGGCCGCGATGCACGCCGAGGCGGAGCTCGGCCGGACGGTCGTGTTCGCGACCCACTACCTCGACGAGGCCGAGGAGTTCGCCGCCCGCACCGTCGTGCTCAAGGGCGGGCGGATGGTCGCGGACGCCCCCACCGCCGAGGTCCAGGCCCTCGCCGGCCACCGGGTGGTCAGCTTCCGCTGGGACGGCCCCGAGCCCGTCGTCGTCCCGGGAGCGACCCCGCTGGAGCCCGTCGGCGGACGCACACGGCTCACGGGCCCCGACACGGACGCCATCGCCCGGCACCTGCTCACCACCACGGGCGCGAGCGAGCTCGAGATCACCCACGCCGGTCTCGAGGAGGCCTTCCTGGGCCTCACCGCCGACTGACCCCGCCCGCGAGACCCCTGCCCCCGTTCCGTCCCCCGGAGGACCAGCACCATGAGCATCGCCTACGCCGCCCACGACCTGCGCCGCAACGTGCGCATGGTCGAGAACACCTTTTTCGTCGTGGTCCTGCCCGCCGTGCTGTACGTGATGTTCACAGCGCTGGGGGACTTCTCCGACCTGCCGGTGGGCCACGGCAACGCCGGCGGGTACAACATGATCTCCATGGCGGTCTACGGGGCGGTCACCGCGACCACCTCGATCGCCGGCTCCGCCGCCGTGGAGCAGGCCCGCGGCTGGGGCCGGCAGATCGGGCTCACCCCGGCGCCGCGGTACGGGTACGTCCTGGCCAAGGTGGCCGTGGCCCTGGCCATGGCCGTGCTGCCCGTGCTCGCGGTCTACGCGGTGGGCGCCCTGACCGGTGCCGAGCTGGGCGGCTGGCGCTGGCCCGCCACCGCGGCGATCGTCGTGGCCGGCTCCTCGGTGTTCGCCCTCTACGGCCTGGCGGCCGGGCTGCTGTTCCGCTCCGAGTCCGCGGTCACCGCCGCCTCGGGGCTGCTGGTGGTGCTCAGCTTCTTCGGCAACCTCTTCGTCCCGCTCACCGGTGTGATGCTCGACATCGCGCGGTTCACCCCGCTCTACGGCCTCGCCGGACTGGCCCGGTATCCGCTCGTGGAGGGCGACGTCGTGGCGACCAGCGGACCGCCGGTGGAGTCCGACCCCCTGTGGGCGCTGCTGCTCAACACCGGGATCTGGACGGTGGTCTTCGCCGCCGTGGTGCTGCTGGCCGTGCGCCGCACCACGGTCCGGCGCTGAGCGCCGCTGCCGTGCGGTGTCGGCGTGGCGTGCCACACTGCTGGGCATGACCGTCAGCCTCGTCGTCGTCCTCGTCCTGCTCGCCCTGCTCGTGGGCGCCCTCCTGGGCCTCGTCGTGGCGCGGGCCCGTTCCGCCCGGGACGCGCGGGCCGCGGAGGAGGAGCGGTCCGGGCTCCAGGCCGAGCTCGCCTCCGTCCAGGACCGGCTCGTGGACCTGGCCTCCGAGCGGGCGGCGGCCGTCGAGGCGCGCGCCCAGCTCGAGGAGCGGCTGCGGGACGCCGACGCCCGCTCCGTGCAGGACAACAACGTGCTGCGGGCCCTGGCCCCGGTGGCCCACCAGCTGCGCTCGGTCGAGGAGCACGTGACGGCGCTCGAGCGGGACCGGGCCGAGCAGTACGGGGGCATCACCCAGGCCCTGGCCCACACCCGCGAGGTGGGCGACCACCTGCGCACCGCGACCACGTCCCTGTCCTCCGCGCTGCGCTCGGGCTCCGCGCGGGGCACCTGGGGAGAGGTCCAGCTGCGCCGGGTGGTCGAGGCCGCGGGGATGACGGCGCACGTCGACTTCCGGGAGCAGGTCGCCTCCAACGGCACCACCGCGGACGGCGAGCGCAGCGCGATCCGCCCCGACATGGTCGTGCACCTCCCGGGGGGCCGGGACATCGTCCTGGACGCCAAGGCGCCCATGACCGCCTACCTGCGCGCCCAGGACGCCGAGGACGACGCCGGGCGCCGCGCGCAGCTGAGCGGCCACGCGAAGGCCGTGCGCGGGCACGTGGACGCCCTGGCCTCGAAGAAGTACTGGGAGGCGCGGGACGCCTCCCCGGAGCTGGTGCTGTGCTTCCTGCCCGCCGAGTCGGCGCTGTCCGCGGCCCTGGACGCGGACCCGACCCTGCTGGACCACGCCGCGAGCCGCAACGTGGCGCTGGTGTCACCGGTGTCGCTGCTCGCCTCGCTCAAGGCGGTCGCGTTCACGTGGCGGCAGAACGGGCTCACGGAGAACGCCAAGGAGCTCTTCGACCTCTCCCGCCAGCTCTACGAGCGGCTGGGCACGGTCGGCAAGCACCTCGACGACATGGGCCGGTCGCTGCAGAAGTCGGTCGAGACCTACAACCGGCTGACCGGGTCCGTGGAGACCCGCGTGTTCCCCACGGCCCGGCGGATCAACGACCTCGACCCCACGCTCGCGGAGGACGAGCGGCTCACCACGCGGCCGCTCGTGGTGGCGCCGCGCCCGCTCACCGCTCCGGAGTTCACCGCGGCGGCGCAGCTGCCGGAGGCGGTGGAGCGCCCGGGCCGCAGCGGCTCGGCCGGCGAGGCAGCACAGGGGCTCGACGAGCGCGCGGCGGGCTGAGCAGGGACTGCCGGCGCTCAGCGGGCGGGGCGGGCCCCCCGGCCGCCGAGCCGGTGGGAGGTGTCCCCGGCCGCGGTGAGCCGGGCGCGCAGCTCCTTGGGCAGGGAGAACAGGACGTCCTCCTCGGCGGTGACGACCTCCTCGACCTCCCCGTAGCCGTAGTCGGCGAGCAGGCGCAGCACGTCCTTGACGAGCACCTCCGGCACGGAGGCGCCGGACGTGACGCCCACGGTGGCGACGCCCTCGAACCAGGACTCGTCCACCTGGTTGGCGAAGTCCACGCGCTCGGCGCGGCGGGCCCCGTACTCGAGGGCGACCTCCTTGAGCCGCACGGAGTTCGAGGAGTTCGCCGAGCCCACGACGATCACGAGGTCGGTGTCCGGGGCGATCTTCTTGATCGCGGTCTGCCGGTTGGAGGTCGCGTAGCAGATGTCGTCGCTGGGCGGGTCCTGCAGGGAGGGGAAGCGCTCGCGCAGCTTCTGCACGGTCTCCAGGGTCTCGTCCACGCTGAGGGTCGTCTGGGACAGCCACACGACCTTGTCCGGGTCGCGGACCACGACACGGTCGACCTCGTCGGGGCTGTTCACCACCTGGATGTGCTCGGGGGCCTCCCCGGAGGTGCCCTCGACCTCCTCGTGGCCGTCGTGGCCGATCAGCAGGATGTCGTAGTCGCTCTTCGCGAAGCGCACGGCCTCGCGATGCACCTTGGTCACCAGCGGGCACGTGGCGTCGATGGTGTGCAGGTTGCGGGACTTGGCGGAGTCGACCACGGCCGGGGAGACGCCGTGGGCGGAGAAGATGAGCAGGGACCCCTCCGGGACCTCGTCGGTCTCCTCGACGAACACGGCGCCCTGCTCCTCGAGGGTGCTCACCACGAACTTGTTGTGCACGATCTCCTTGCGCACGTACACCGGGGCGCCGTAGTGCTCGAGCGCCTTCTCCACGGCGATGACCGCGCGGTCCACGCCGGCGCAGTAGCCGCGGGGGGACGCGAGCAGGACCTTCTTGGGCCCGTCCACGGGAGCGGAGGCGGCCACGTCCTCGGGGGTGCGCCGGGAACGGGGGACGGTGGGCATGGAGAGCGCAACGGTGGTCGGCATGGCCTCCATGCTACGCGGTGGGGCGGCGCCCGCGCCGTGATCCGCCCGACACCAGGATCGCCCCGACGAGGCCCACGACGCCTGTGATCCCTGCCACCCAGGCGGCCGTGACCATCTGCTCGGCGAGGGAGCCGGTGAGCAGCACGGCGACCCGGTCCACGGCGAGCCGGACCACCGGGTCCGAGCCCAGGGCGCCGGTCGCCCGCTCCACGCCGTGCTCCACGAGCAGCCACACCCCGCCCAGGCCGGCGAGCGAGCCCAACCCCATCACGGCGAGCGTGGCGAAGCGGTGCCGGGTCACCAGCAGCGCGAGCACCGCGAGCACCGCGGCCGTCCACGTGAGCGGCCCGGCGAGGTCGGTGAGCCGGGTGCCGGCCTCGATCAGGGGTCCGGTGCGGGAGCCCGGGACGGTCATGGTGCCTTCCCGGTCGGAGAGCCCGACGTCCACACCCGCGGTGCGCTCCACGGCCGCGTCCACCTCGTGGAGCATCGGGCCGAGGTCCAGCACGAGGTCCCGCGGCGGCTCCGCCACCCCGTCCTCGGCCGGGACGTTCGCGGCGTGGGTGCGGGCCAGGCTCTCCGTCCACGCGCGCTGGTAGGCGGGGTCGGACGTCAGGCCGACGGCGACGTCCGCGGCGCGGCGCGTCAGGTTCTCCAGGGCCCGGTCCAGGAAGGGCACGCCGGTGGCCCGCTCGCCCAGGAACCGGTCCGTCGCCTGCCCCACGGCGGTGCGGGCCAGCTCCTCCTGGAACTGCCGGTCCTCGGCGAGGGTGCCCACCACCTGGGTGAACCCGTCGCGGGACACCACGGTGTCCTCGGCCCAGTGCAGGGGCACGAGCAGCGCCACGAGGGACGCGGTGGCGAGACCGAGGACGGTGCCGAGACCGGTGCGCAGGACCGTCGTGGCGCGTCGTCGGGATCGGTGTCCGGAGGCGGGGGGTGCTGAGGGGCTCACGCAACCACTGTACGCACCACGAGGAGCGCGCACGGCTGTCCCCGTCGGGTGGTAAGCATGAGGCATGACGTATCTGGAGCCGCAGCAGGACGCGCCGGCGGGTGGTGCGCGGGAGCTGCCGTCGCGGGCGGACCGCACCACCCCGGAGAACCCGTGGCCGCTCCGGTTGCTCTCGGAGAATCTGCACGCCTACATCGCCCGCTGCGCGCCCACGTGGGTCGAGGGGCAGATCATCGAGCTCAACCGGCGCGCCCGCGTCACCTACGTGACCCTGCGGGACGTCGACGCCGAGATCTCCGTGCCCGTGACCCTGTTCGCCAACGAGACCGCCCACCTGGACCGCCCGCTGGAGAAGGGGATGCGAGTGGTCGCCCAGCTCAAGCCGGACTTCTGGGCCAAGACCGGCCGGTTGTCCATGCTGGGCCGCGGCATCCGGCCGGTGGGTCTCGGGGACCTGCTGGAGCGGCTCGAGCGGCTGCGGCGGGCGCTCGCCGAGGAGGGACTCTTCGACGACGCCCGGAAGAAGCCGCTGCCGCTGCTGCCCCGCCGGGTCGGCCTCGTCACGGGGCGCAACTCCGACGCAGAGAAGGACGTCATCCGCAACGCGTCCCTGCGCTGGCCGGCCGTGGACTTCGAGGTCCGGGAGGTCGCGGTGCAGGGCTCCGGCGCGGTGCGCGCGGTCACCCAGGCGCTGCGCGAGCTCGACGGCATGCCCGAGGTGGACGTCATCGTGATCGCCCGCGGCGGCGGCTCGTTCGAGGACCTCCTGGCCTTCAGCGACGAGTCCCTGATCCGCGCCGTGGCGGCCGCCCGGACCCCGGTGGTCAGCGCCATCGGGCACGAGAACGACCAGCCGCTGCTCGACTGGGTGGCGGACCTGCGGGCCTCGACCCCCACGGACGCCGGCAAGCGGATCGTCCCCGACGTCGTCGAGGAGCGCGCCGGGGTGGCCCGGGCGCGGGCGGGCCTGGACCGCGCCGTGCGGGGGTTCCTGGACCGGGAGTCCGCCGGTCTCGCCGCCGTGCGCTCCCGGCCCGCCCTGGCCCAGCCGGAGGACATGATCCTGCTCCGGGAGGAGGACGTGGACCGGTGGCGCACCCGGGCGCTGTCCGCCGTGGACTCCCGCACGCTGCGGGAGCGCGACGCCGTGCGGCACCTGCGCGCCCGGGTGCGGGCCCTGTCCCCCCAGGAGACCCTGCAGCGCGGCTACTCCGTGGTCCTGGACGCCTCCGGCGCCGTGGTCACCGACGCGGCCTCCGTCCGCGCCGGGGACCCGCTGGGGGTGCGCCTGGCCTCGGGAGAGCTCGGCGTGCGCACCGAGACCGTCTCCGCCCGGCGCCCGGGCGAGCGTCCCGGCGCCCCCTGATCTTCCGCAGCACCGACATCCCGACCGTCCCCAACGAGAGGCGCCACCCATGGCGAGCACCGACCACCCCGCAGCACCCGACCTGTCCGACATCGCCGGCCTGGGCTACGAGCAGGCCCGCGAGGAGCTCGTGCAGGTCGTCTCCCGGCTCGAGACCGGGGGCACGTCCCTCGAGGAGTCCCTCGCCCTGTGGGAGCGCGGCGAGGCCCTGGCCGCCCGGTGCGAGCAGTGGCTCGACGGCGCCCGGGAGCGGCTCGACGCGGCCCGTGCCCGGCGTGCGGACACCGACGGCGCCGGCGACGACGAGGGCGCCGGGCGCGGCTGAGGCCTTCGCCCAGCAGGGGTCGGAGGCCGACAGGGGTCAGAGCCCCACAGGGGTCGGAGCCCGACAGGGGTCAGAGCCCTACAAGGGTCAGAGCCCTACAAGGGTCAGAGCCCGGCGAGGCGCCGGCGCGCGTCCTCGACGTCGTAGCCGGGATCCGGCCAGTCGAGCCGCAGGCCCCTGAGCGCGGAGATCAGCAGGTCCTGGACCACGGCCCGGGCGTACCACTTCCGGTCGGTGGGCACCACGTACCAGGGCGCGTGGTCGGCGTCGGTCGCGTCGATGGCCCGCTCGTAGGCGGCCAGATAGGTGTCCCACCGGCTGCGGGCCTCGAGGTCCGAGGGGTCGAACTTCCACTGCTTCGTCCGGTCGTCGATGCGGGCGACGAGGTTCTCGCGCTGCTCGTCCAGGCCCAGGTGCAGGAACACCTTGACGACGACCACCCCGTCGTCGGCGAGCTCCTGCTCGAAGTGGCGGATCTCCGTGTAGCGCCGCTCGAGCTGCCGGTCGTCGAGCACGTCGTGCACCACGGGCACGAGCACGTCCTCGTAGTGCGACCGGTCGAACGCGCCGATCACCCCGGGCCGGGGCAGCTGCCGCCGGACCCGCTGCAGGAAGTGCTGGGCGGCCTCCTCCTCGGTGGGCCGGCCGAAGCCGTGGGTGTGCACGCCGTGCGGACTGAGCCCGCCCAGGACGTGCCGGATGACGCCGCCCTTCCCGGAGGTGTCCATGCCCTGCAGCACGAGCAGCACCCGGTGCCGGGCGCCCACCGTGGCGTTGGCGTAGATCTGGCGCTGCAGCTCGGACAGCTCGGCGTCCCGGGCGACCCGCAGCTCGTTGCCGCTCTTCTTGTTCCCGGTGAACCCCGGGGTGGAGCCGGTGTCCACGGCGTCCAGGGAGAGTCCCGGCCGCGCGCGCAGCAGGGGCCGCACGTCCTGGACGAACCCGGCGCCCGGGCTCCGGTCGGCTGCGCTCATGCGGGACCTCCTGGGGTAGCGGTGCGGGCCGCGGTGCGCGGCCCGCCGGTCACTGGCGGTAGCTGCCGAGGAACTCCTCGATCCGGTCCAGCGCCGTGGCCAGCATCTCCACGGACGGGAGGGTCACGAGCCGGAAGTGGTCGGGCTCGGGCCAGTTGAAGGCCCGGCCGTGGCTGACGAGGATCTTCTGCTCCTTGAGCAGGTCGAGGGCGAACTTCTCGTCGTCGACGATGTTGAACTTCTCCACGTCGAGCTTGGGGAACAGGTACAGGGCGCCGTCGGCCTGCCGGCAGGACACGCCGTCGATCTCGTTGAGCCGCCGGTGGGCGAGGTCGCGCTGGGCCTTGAGCCGCCCGCCGGGCAGGACCAGGTCGTTGATCGACTGGTAGCCGCCCAGGGCGGTCTGGATCGCGTGCTGGGCCGGGACGTTGGCGCACATGCGCATGTTGGCGAGCAGCTTGATGCCCTCGATGAAGCTCTCGGCCTTCCAGTTGGGGCCGGTGATCGCCAGCCACCCGGCGCGGTACCCGGCCACCCGGTAGGCCTTGGACAACCCGGAGAACGTCAGGCACAGCACGTCCTCGCCGGTCAGGGTCGCGGTGTTGATCATCTCGGCGGCGTCGTAGGTGATCTTCTCGTAGATCTCGTCGGAGAACAGGATCAGCTCGTGCTCCGCGGCGAGGTCCACCATGGTCTGCAGCACCTCGCGGGAGTACACCGCACCCGTGGGGTTGTTCGGGTTGATGATCACGATGCCCTTGGTCCTGGAGGTGATCTTCGCCGCGAGGTCCTCGAGGTCGGGGTTCCAGTCGTTGTCCTCGTCGCACCGGTAGTGCACGGGGGTGCCGCCGGACAGGGCCACCGAGGCGGTCCACAGCGGGTAGTCCGGGGACGGGATGAGGATCTCGTCGCCGGGGTTGCACAGCGCCTGCAGCGTCATGGTGATCAGCTCGGAGACGCCGTTGCCCAGGTAGACGTCGTCGGTGTCGAGGTTCATGATCCCGCGCGTCTGGTAGTACTGCACCACGGCGGTGCGCGCCGAGTAGATGCCGCGGGAGTCCGAGTAGCCCTGCGCGTTGGGCAGGTTCTTGATCATGTCCACGAGGATCGCGTCGGGTGCCTCGAAGCCGAACGGCGCGGGGTTGCCGATGTTGAGCTTGAGGATCCGATGGCCCTCCGCCTCCATGTGCTCCGCCTGCTCCAGCACGGGACCGCGGATGTCGTAGAGGACGTTCTTGAGCTTGTCGGACTGCTTCACCACTGACATGCGGTACACCTTACCCCCGGGCCGGAGGCCGCCCGGGCGCCGCTCAGGTGTCGTCGCCGCCTTCCAGCCAGTACCGCGCGGCCTCCTCCGGGGTGTACGGGTCGCGGGCGGAGGTCATCCGGGTCATCAGCACCAGGTCGTCGGTGCCGATCTGCGCGGAGACCGCGTCGACGACGTCGGCGGCCGCGTCGGGCAGGTCCTCGGCGGCCACGGGGACCACGCGCTGCGGGACGAAGTTGTTGAGCGGGTCGGCCAGGACCACGAGGGCGTTGTCCTCGATCGCGGGCGAGGCCGTGAACAGGGCGGCCGCCTGCACCCGGTCCTGGAGCAGCGCGTCCACGAGGTCCTCCTGGGCGCCGAACGGCACGAACCGGCCGGGCACGCACTCGTAGGCCTCCGCCAGCCCCTCCGGGCCGTAGGAGCGGCCCGCGAAGTCGAGGTCGGTGCCGAGGGCCAGCTCGTCGCACACCGGGCCGAGGTCCTCCAGGTCGGTGAGCCCGTGCTCGACGGCGGTCGGGCGGGTCACGACGACCGCCACCGTGTTCTCCGCGGGGGCCGGCTCGAGGGTCCGCAGCCCCTCGGGCAGCACGTCCTGCACACCGGCCAGCACGTCGTCGTCGTCCGCCCGCTCCTCCCCCAGCCCCAGCAGCTCCGAGAGGTCCTCGGCGAGCCCGCCGTCCTCGGCGGCCGGGGACGGCGCGGGGGTGGGCGTCGGACCGTCCGTGGGCACTGCCGTGGCAGGACCCACGGGAGCGCGGCCACGCAGGTGCAGGTAGAGGTTGCCGGAGTAGTCCGCGGCGACCTCCACCTCCCCGCGCTCGAGAGCACCGAGGTAGTCGGCGCGGTCGGTCCCGGCGTCGACCACGCTCGCTTCGAAGCCCGCCTCCCGGAGCCGCCCTGCGTAGACGTGGGCGAGCACGGCCGTCTGCCCGGTGGGCCCCGCGGCGATCCGGACCGGTTCCGCCGCGGGGGACGCCACGGGAGCCGGGGGCGGTTCCGGGGCCTCGACCGTCCCGCCGCACCCGGTGAGCGCGGCGACGGCGAGCAGTCCCGCGGCCGTGCGCCGACGTGTCACCGGCCGTCCCCCGTCTGCGTGGGGTCCGCGGCGACGAGCCCGG
This sequence comes from Kocuria rhizosphaericola, assembly GCF_044462205.1. Taxonomy (NCBI): domain Bacteria; kingdom Bacillati; phylum Actinomycetota; class Actinomycetes; order Micrococcales; family Micrococcaceae; genus Kocuria; species Kocuria rhizosphaericola. The sequence continues at coordinate 27,796 of NZ_JBISWK010000004.1, forward strand.
CCAGTTCGAGGCCCACGGGCACGAGGCCGACCAGGGGCAGCTGCGGCAGCGCGGCCAGGGGGAACCAGCGGGCCTCGTCGGAGGACCCGTCCTGCTCCGAGGTGAGCGTCCCGCCGGTGATGTGGGCGCGGTAGATCACGCGCAGCGCGTGGAAGGGCCGGCCGCGTCCGTCCAGCCGCTCGTCGGGCCCCATGTGCCGGCTGTGCACGCCGAGGAGCTCGTCGAGCTCCACGGTGAAACCGGTCTCCTCGTGGACCTCGCGGATCGCGGTCTGCGCGGGCTGCTCCCCGATCTCCATGCCGCCGCCGGGCAGGCTCCACGCCCCCCGCAGCGTGGGGTGGCGGGGATTCCAGTGGCTGAGCAGCACCGCCCCGTCCTGGACGATGACGGCGTAGGCACCCACCCGGGTGTCCATGGGGAAACTCATGTCCCCATTCTAGGAACGCCCGGGGCGGGCCGACGACAGCGCGCGCGGGGGCCGGCGGTCGGCTCGGCGCCCCGCCCGGCGGACGCGCTCGCAGCCGGCGACGTGGTGGGGCACAGGGATAATGGGCCCGTGAGCATCGTCGACAACGCCGTCTACCGGGGCGGGCAGCGCATCGCGTCCCCCGCCACGCTCGAGGAGACCTACCGGCTGCTCGCCCGGCTGCGGGCCGAGGATCCCCGCGGCACCGATGCCGGGGAGCACGGCGTCCTCGCCTGGATCGGCCTGCACCGGCCCTCCGAGGACGAGCTCGACTCCCTGGCCGAGCAGTTCGGCCTGCACGAGCTCGCCGTGGAGGACATCCGGCAGGCCGAGCAGCGGCCCAAGCTCGACCGCTACGGGGCCACGCTGTTCACGGTGCTGCGCCCGGCCGTCTACCAGGACGCCACCGAGACCGTCGACTTCGGGGAGATCCACATCGTCACGGGGCCAGGCTTCGTGATCACCGTCCGGCAGTCCGAGCACGGGCGGGTCGGTCGGGTCCGGGCCCGGGTGGAGTCGCAGCCCGCGCTGCTGGGGACCGGTGCGGAGGCCGTGCTCTACGCCGTGCTCGACCAGACCGTGGACGACTACTACCCCGTGGTCGAAGGGCTCGAGAACGACATCGACGAGATCTCGGACGCCCTGTTCTCCGGCTCCGGGGAGGGCGTCGTCTCGCGGCGGATCTACCAGCTCACCCGGGAGGTCAGCGCGTTCCACCGGGCGGTCGCCCCGCTGGAGATGGAGCTGCGGCAGTTCCTCGAGGAGCTCGGCGAGGCCGGCGCGGCCCGGGAGCTGCAGCACAGCCTGCGGGACGTCCTGGACCACCTGATCTTCGTCAACAACAAGGTCGAGGCCTTCCAGGCGTCCCTCACCAACGCCCTCATGCTGGACTCCACCCAGCTCGCCGCCCGGCAGAACGAGGCCGCGATCGAGCAGAACGATCAGATGAAGCGGATCTCGTCCTGGGCGGCCATTCTCTTCGCGCCCTCGATCATCGGCTCCGTGTACGGGATGAACTTCCGCGTCATGCCGGAGCTGTCGTGGGTGTGGGGATATCCCATGGCCCTGGTGCTGATGCTCCTGACGGGGGTGGTGCTGTACACCGTGTTCCGGCTCAAACGGTGGTTGTGACCGGCTCGGTCACGGCCGTCCCTGCTCGCGGCGGGCGGCGTCGGACAGGCCCCTGCGGTTGCGCAGCATCCGCTTGAGCACCCACCACCCGAGGAGGGCCGCCACGGTGACGACCACGATCCGGGAGAAGATGCCGGCGTACTGCTCGGCGAGGTGCCAGTTCTCGCCGAGGTGGTACCCGGCGAGCACGAAGACGGTGTTCCAGATGAGGGAGCCCGCCGTGGTGAGGAGGACGAACACGGCGAAGGACATCCGCTCGATGCCCGCCGGGACCGAGATCAGCGACCGGAAGACCGGGATCATGCGCCCGAAGAAGACCGCGCCCTTCCCGTGCCGCTCGAACCACGCCTCGGTGCGGTCGAGGTCGTGCAGGTCCACGAGCGGCATCCGGTCCACGACGACCCGCAGCCGGCGGCGGCCGAGCGCGGCGCCGATCCAGTAGAGGACCACGGCGCCGACCACCGAGCCGAGCGTGGTCCAGAAGATCGCCCCGCCCACCGTGAAGCTGCCCTGGCTCGCGGTGAACCCCGCCAGCGGGAGGATCACCTCGGACGGCAGCGGGGGGAAGAGGTTCTCGAGGGCGACGAGCAGACCGGCGCCCGGCGCCCCGATGGCCTCCATGACGTCGACGGCCCAGTCGGCGATCCCGCCCAGCGCCTCGGCGCCGGAGTCCTGGGCCCCGGTGCCCGGAACGGCCAGGGCCCCAGCACCCGGGGTGGCGGCGTCGGGGGCGTCGGTCAGGGCGGGGCTGGGTGCAGGCATGGGTCCTCGGTGGCGGTCGGGGGCGGTGGCGGCCCGGCGGGTGCGACCACCATTGTGCCCGACCCACCTCCGGGGCGGCTGGACGGCTGCCGGGCCGCGGACATCGTTCGTTACGCTTCCCCCATGCTCCTCCCCGTCCTCGTCCCCCTGTCCTCCCCCGTGCCGTCCCTGGACCCGATGTGGGACTTCTGGCTCGACAAGCCGCTGCGGATCCTGCTGGTGCTGCTGGGCGCCTCGATCCTGGCCGCCGTGGTGCGCCTGCTGATCCGGAGGGTCACCGGGGGGATCGCGAAGGGCAGCCGCTCGCGGATCGTGCGCCGGATGGAGCGGGGCAGGCCCCGCTGGGTCGAGGACGCGGGCCTGGCCGGTGCCCGGCAGGCCCAGCGCGCCCACACCATCGGGTCGGTGCTCTCGTCCGTGGCGACGGTGGTGATCTGGGCGGTCGCCCTGGTGATGATCATCTCGGAGCTGGACTACGACATCGGTCCCGTCCTGGCGTCCGCCGGCATCGCCGGCGTGGCCCTGAGCTTCGGGGCGCAGTCCCTCGTGAAGGACTACCTGTCGGGGCTCTTCATGGTCGCGGAGGACCAGCTCGGCATCGGGGACGTCGTCGACCTCGGCGAGGCGAGCGGAACCGTCGAGTCCGTGGGGCTGCGCGTCACCCAGGTCCGGGACGTCAACGGCACCCTGTGGCACGTGCGCAACGGGGAGATCCTGCGGGTGGGCAACCAGTCCCAGGGCTGGGCCCGCTGCGTGCTGGACCTGCCGGTGCCCTACGACACGAACATCGAGCTGGTCACGGAGCTGATCCTGCACGAGGCGGGCCTGCTGCGGGACGACCCGAAGGTCGGCGAGTACATCACCGAGGACCCGGAGGTGTGGGGCGTCGAGGCCGTGACCGGCGAGTCCGTCACCGTGCGCGTGGCCGTCCGCACCGTCCCCCTCAAGCAGTGGGACGTGGCCCGGGCGCTGCGGCTGCGGATCAAGAAGATGCTGGACCGCGAGGGCCTGCACGTGCCCCTGCTGAACCAGACCGTGATCCGGCAGGCCGAGGCCGGGGTCGCCGCGCCCGGCCCGCCGGAGACGGGCCAGGTCCGGGCCGTCCGGCGCGATGTGCCAGGATCGGACGCATGAGCATCATCAAGATCAACGCCATCACCGTCCCCGCCGACTCCGGCGACGAGCTGGGCCGGCGCTTCGCCGCGCACAGCGGCTCCATGACCGGGGTCGCGGGCTTCGAGGGCTTCGAGCTGCTGCAGCCCACGGACGGGCGCACGCAGTGGCTCGTGCTCACCCGGTGGGCCGACGAGGAGTCCTACGACGCCTGGCGGTCCTCGCAGGACTTCGCCCGGTCCCACGGCGGCGGCACCGCCGGGGAGGGCGAGCGCCCCCGCCCCGTGAGCACCACCTCGGAACTGTGGTCCTACACGGTGGCCGTCGAGCAGCACCGGGACGCCGAGCAGCAGTAGCCCGCCGGCGCGCTCAGCGGCGGCCGCGGCCGCCGGACCGGCGACCGCCCTTGGGCCCGCCACGGCCGCCCCGGGTCCCTCCCCGGGATCCGCCCGCCCGCCGTGCCCCCTGCGGAGGCTTCCCCCCACGGGGCGACGACGGCGCCCGTGCCGGCTTCGTCCCGGACGCCGGCCGGTCCTCCGCCGCCGGGGACGCCGGTGCGGCCCCGCCGCGGGAGCTGTTGAGGCCCCGCCCGCGGACGACGCCCACGAAGTCCTGCACGAGCTCCTCCTGCTCGTCCGGCAGGTCCTGCGGCCACACCAGCGCCACGGGGACCGCGGCGGCGTCGGGCACCACCCGGTGGACGAGGTCCTTGCGGTGGTGCAGCCGTGCGAGGGACATCGGCACGACCACCAGCCCGAGACCCGCGGCAACGAGTTCGACGGCGTCCCGGGCGTGGCGGATCGGAGGCAGCGGGGCGTCGGCGGCGACCGCCTCCGGGGAACGCAGCCGGTGCCGCTCGGGCAGGGTCCTGGGCTCCTGCAGCAGCACCTCGTCCACGAGCTCCGCGACCGGCACCTCGTCCAACAGGGTCAGCTCGTGGTCCCGGGGCAGCACCACGACCTGCTGCTCCGCGTAGAGCTCCACGGCCCGGTACCGCTCGCGCAGCGCCGTGAGGTCGTCGACCCCGGCTCGCGGGTGGGCGGGCAGCCGCACGAAGCACGCGTGGGCGCGCCCGGCCTCCAGCTCCTCGTGCCACGCGTCCGTCTCCAGCGGGTGCTCGACGAGGACACGGCCCGGATTGCGGTCCCGCCACCGGAAGAACCACTTGCCGGGCATGACGCCGGGAACGAAGGCGACCACCAGGTCGGCGTTCTCGTCGGCCGGAGCGGCGGCGGGTTCCTGGGGTCCGGGCGTGTCGTCCATGGCGGCCAATCTACCCACTGCCGGACCCGTTCCCCGACCACCGGTGGGAGCCGCCCCGGACGCGCCGGTCGCCCGGGATGCGAAACCGGCGCGGGATGTATACGATGGAACGGTTGCTCCGGGGCTATAGCTCAGTTGGTAGAGCGTTTCGTTCGCAATGAAAAGGTCAGGGGTTCGATTCCCCTTAGCTCCACGGATCGATGAAGCGGGACATCCCACCGGGATGTCCCGCTTCGTCGTTGCCGGGCCTCTTCCCGTCTCCCGGGGAGCGCCCGTCAGGCCAGGTCCTCGCGGAGCTGGGACAGGAGCACCCCGACCACGTCCGCCCCGCCGTCGGTCCCGGCGCGCAGCCGGACGATCTCGGCGCCGTGCAGCGTCCCCACGGCGTAGCGGTCCTCGCCCGAGCGTTCGAGGGCCCTCGCCGTGCCCGCGAGCCACCGCTCCACCACCGCGGCGTCCATGATCCGGCCCAGCTCGTCCTGGTAGTCCTCCGCGTCCCGGGCCGCGCGCCGCAGCTGCTTGCCCGGCCGCATCCCGGTCCGGTCCAGGACGCCGTCGACGTAGCGCACGCGCTTGACCGCCTTGCGGACGTCGTGCAGGTGCTCCAGCCGCTGCTGCCCGCCGGTCTCCCCGGCCCGCTCCGCCTCGGCGACACCCTCGGCCACGCGCACCACCTTCCGCAGGGCCCGGTGCACCAGCGCGTCGGAGACGTCGCGCCCCGAGAGCCGGGCGCACTCCTCGGTCACCGGCGGAGCCGCCGCGAAGTCCTGGACGTCCGCCAGGAGCCTCAGGTGCTCCTGGCCCGTCACGTGCCGGCGTACCTTCCCGGCCGCCGTCCGCGCCTGCTCCTCCGCCCGCCGCTGCAGGCTCTCGGCCACCGCCGGTTCCACCCGGCCGTCGAGCTGGGCCACGCGCCCGGCCAGGAGCTCTGCGGTGACCTCCGCGTCCCGCGCCGCGGAGAGGGCACGGGCGAGCTCACGCAGCCTGGCGTCCAGCTCCTCCGCCGCGTCCCCGTCGAGCAACGGCGCGGCCGCCCTGAGGACGCTGCGCAGGGAGCGGGAGGTCACGCGCATCTGGTGCACCGCGTCCGGCACGTCGAGGCGGACCTTGAAGTCCCAGAGCACCAGCTGCTCCGCGAGCTCCCCGAGCACCGCCCGCAGCACGTCCGGCCCGGGCTCCTTGCCCGCTTTCTTCCCCTTCTTCCCCTTGTCCTTCTTCTCCTTGTCCTTCTTCCCCTTGCCCTGCTCTTCCGTGTTCTTCGTCTTCTGGCCCGGTTTGCCCTGCTTGCCCTGTTTCTGCTGCTGCTCGTCGGGCTCCGCCGGGGTGTCGTCGTCCTCCTCGCCGAGGGCACGGGCGATCTTCGCCCGGGAGGTGGACGGCTTCCCGCCGGCCGCGCGGACCACGGCCTCGACCGCGGCGAAGAGCTGCTCCTGGCGCTCCTCGGGGACCGTGCCGTCGAGGATCTCGACCTCCCATTCCGACCAGGACCGCGCCGTGCCGGTGCGCTCGTCGACGGCCTCGACGACGTCCGCGGCGAGCTCGGCGACGTCCGTCCCGGTGCTGTCGCTGATCATGCGCACCTGCCGGACGGTGCGGAGGGTCGCGACCGGGCGCAGCTCCTGGCCGCCGGTCAGGCCGGCGAGGAGGTTCCGCACGGACGCGGGCATCCGGTCCGGCGTGCGCAGCAGCGGCACCTGCAGCTCGTGGCGTCCGCCCGGGCCGTCGAACTTCACGTGCCACCCGTCGTCGGCCCCGCCCCGGCGCCGGCGCAGCGCGACGAGCCGCCGGCCCAGGGCCATGTCCTGGGTGTCGTGGTAGACGGCCTCCATGCGGTGCTCCACGGGGTCCGCCGAGACCGTGCATCCCTCCAGCCGGTTCCAGTCCACACGGGCCTCGGCGCCCTCCGGGAACTCGTACTTGCGCTCGACCTCGCGCTGGGCGCCGGCGGTCATGGGTGTCCTCCTGGTCCGGGCCACCGGCCGCCGGACCCGGCGGCCGGCCGTTGTGGCGATGATACCGGGACGGCGCGCAACCCCCGGCAACGCCATCCGCCGCACGGCCCCAGCGGGAGCGTGCGGCGGTGCGCGGGGCCCGGTGCGCCGGGCCGCGGGGTGTGTCCGGTCAGGCCCGGCGGCGCTTGAGGACGTCGTCGAGGTCGAGGGCGGCGCGACCCTGCTCCTCGCCCGTGCGCACGGCGTCCTTCAGGCTCGTGGAGCGGGCGGTGGGCTGCTCCGGGACCGCCAGGGGCTCCGGCTCCGGTCGCTGGACCACGGGCGCCTCGGCGTACGTCGGCCGCGGCACGGCGACCGGCTCCCAGGTCCGGCCCGGAGCGGCAGCGGCGGACTCGCGGGCCACGCGCAGCGCCTCGGCCCGCAGCTCCTCGACCGTGAAGGCCGCCGGGGCGGGAGAGCTCGGCTGCTCCTCGGCCGCGGGCAGGTCGAGGTCCTCGTCGGTCCGGCGCGACTGCTCGCGGACCTCCTGCGCCACGGCGTGCTCGTTGTCGAACAGGGCGACGTCCTCCCGGGGCGCGTGCAGCTCCTCCTCCGGCGCCCGGGACGCAGGACGCGACGATCGGCGGGCCGCCCGGTCCTGGACGGCCAGGTAGCGCAGGGCCAGGACGGAGCCGATGCCCAGCAGGAGCAGGAAGACGGGCCACGGCCAGCTGACCGCGGCGGAGAACGGCGCGACGACGGCGGTGACCAGCGCGGCCAGGAGGGCGGCGCCCCCGGTGAGGAGGATCCCGGCGCGGTCCCGCTTGATGTGCAGGGTCCCGGCGCCGGAACGGCCGGGCTCGCCGTCGGCGGGCCGGGAGACGGTGTCGGTGGTCGCCATGATGTTCCTTCGTCGGCGGGACGCGGGTGCGGGCTGCTCGGTCGGCGCGGGCAAGTGCTCCGGTACGGGATCGGTCATCTCGACCTGCGCCTCGAGGGAGGCCTCCCGGCGGCGCTGCAGCCGTGGCACGACCCAGAACAGCGAGAGCGCGCACACGAGGGCCAGCACGGCCGAGCTGCTCACCCAGATCATGGTCGCGGTCCTGCCTCTGTGGTCGCTGGATCGAGCGGACGTGAGCCGCCGGCGCGCTGCGCCGGCGTGTCCGGGGCCCGGGCTCGGGCCGTGAGGAACAGCCTACTACCGCAGGGACGCGCCTGTGGGTATCCCTGTGGACACGGCCCGACCCGTCACTGCCACACGGCGGGCCGGTCCGATCCCGTGAACCGGCGGACGAGGCCCTCGGGTGCCTCGGGCGCGGTGAGCGCGAAGCTGCGGTGGTCCGTCCAGCGCCCGTCGATGTGCAGGAAGTCCTTGCGCAGGCCTTCGTCCCGGAACCCGAGCTTCTCCACCACCCGCAGGGACTTGGTGTTCTCCGGCCGGATGTTGATCTCCATCCGGTGCAGGCCGAGTCCCTGGAAGCAGTAGTCGGTGGCCATGGCCACCGCCATGGGGGCCACGCCGCGGCCCGCCTGGTCCCGGTCCACCCAGTAGCCCAGGGTCGCCGACAGGAACGACCCCCATGAGATCCCGGAGACGGTCAGCTGGCCGACCAGCCCGAACCGCTCCGTCCCCGGGATCCGCTCCGTGATCAGGAAGGGCAGCGCCGTGCCCTGCCGTGCCTGCAGGTCGAGGCTCCGCACGAACTGCCCGAACGTGGGCGGCCTCCCGCCGGGTGCCGGGTTCGTGGCCTCCCAGGGGTCGAGCCAGTCCCGGTTGCGGGCGCGCACGGCGTCCCACTCCCTGCGGTCCCCCCGGGCCAACGGGCGCAGCCGGAGCTCACCCCAGGAGACGGTGACGGGCCACCGGAGCTGTCCGGCCACGGGAGCGCGGCCTCTCAGCCGACCGGCAGGGACCGGGTGTACTCCCTGAGCCACTCGCACAGCTCGGGCCCGAGGTCCTCGCGCTCCGAGGCCAGGATGATGTTGGCCTTGAGGTAGCTGAGCTTGTCACCGGTGTCGTAGCGACGGCCCTTGAAGACCACGCCGTAGACCCCGCCGCCCTCGCCCTCGCGCTGGGCGAGGGTCTGCAGCGCGTCGGTGAGCTGGATCTCGTTGCCGCGCCCGGGGGCCGTGCTCTCGAGCACCTCGAAGACGTCCGGGTGCAGGACGTAGCGGCCGATGATGGCCAGGTTGGAGGGGGCCTCGGCCGGGGACGGCTTTTCGACGAGCCCGTTGATCCGCACGTAGTTCTCGCCCTCGACGGGCGTGACGTCGGCGCAGCCGTAGGCGCCGATCTGCTCCTGGGGGACCTCCATGAGCGCGACGACCGAGCCGCCGGTGCGCTCCTGGACGGCGATCATCTCGGTGAGCAGGGAGTCCCGGGCGTCGATGAGGTCGTCGCCGAGCAGCACCGCGAAGGGCTCGTCGCCGATGTGGATCTTGGCGCGCAGCACCGCGTGGCCCAGTCCCTTGGGGTCCGCCTGGCGCAGGTAGTGGATCTCGCCGAGCTCGGAGGCGTGCTCGACCTCCCGGAGCAGCTCGGTCTTGCCGGACTCCTCGAGCTGGTGCTCCAGTGCCGGGACGCGGTCGAAGTGGTCCTCCAGCGCCCGCTTCGAACGCCCGGTGATCATGAGGACGTCCTGGAGGCCGGCGTCGACCGCCTCCTGGACCACGTACTGGATGGCCGGGCGGTCCACGACCGGCAGCATCTCCTTGGGCATGGCCTTCGTCGCGGGGAGGAACCGGGTGCCGAGCCCGGCGGCGGGGATGACGGCCTTCCGGACCGTCCGGGGATTGCTGTTTCCACTCATGGGCTCAGGCTAACGGATCGGGCACGGGGCCCGGCGGATTCCCGGCCGGGCACGGTTGATCGCCGCGGCGGCCACGGCTACCCTCGCACCACCGGCCCGCGTGGGCCGGCGCGTCCGGGGCGCCTCCCCGGCCCGAGCGCCGGACAGGAGCGGACGACCACGATGACCGATCACGGTGGGCCCGCCGAGGCGAAGGCGCGGATGCGCCGCGAGCTGCGGGCGGCCCGTGCGCGACGCCCCCGGGCCGCCCGGGAGCACGCCGCCGTCGGGTTCGACCGGCACCTCGCGGAGCTCCTCGCCGACCGCCCGCACCTCGACATCGCCGCGTACCTCCCGCTGCCCACCGAGCCGCCCCTCGAGCGCGCCCTCGTCACCGCCCACCACCGCGGCCACCGGATCTGGGTGCCCGTGTGCGAGCCCGGGCGCCGGCTCTCGTGGGCGCGCTGGTCGCCGGGCGCCCCCGAGCGGTCCGGCGGCGCCGGTGGGCTGCGCGAGCCCGTCGGCGCCCGCCACGGCGCCGAGGTCATGCACGCCGTGGGCCTGCTGCTCGTGCCCGCGCTCGCCGTGGCGCCCGACGGCGCGCGGCTGGGCTTCGGCGGCGGCTACTACGACCGCTTCCTCGCCGCGCTGCCGCGCACGGCGCACCCGGAGCTGCGCACCGCGGTGTGCGTCTTCGCCGACGAGGTCCTCCCCGCCGGGACCGTGCCCATGGAGGAGCTCGACGCGCCCGTGCCGCTGGCCCTCACGGAGAACGGGCCCGTGCCCCTGGACGGACCCGCCGGCACGGGTCCGGGAACGCGGTAGAATCGGCAGTCGACCCCTTCGAGTGCCAGAGAGCGCCCTCGTCGACCCTTCCCAGGAGGACCCATGCCCGTCTACGCCTACGCCTGCAAGGACTGCGGCCACGCGTTCGACATCCGCCAGTCGTTCAGCGAGAACGCCCTGACCGTCTGCCCGGAGTGCGAGGGGGGCCTGCGCAAGAAGTTCAACACGGTGGGCGTGGTGTTCAAGGGCTCCGGCTTCTACCGCAACGACTCGCGCTCCGGCGGCACGGACTCCGGCGCCTCGACCTCCTCCTCCGCCGCTTCCTCCTCCGAGGCCGCGCCGGCGGCCGCCTCCACGACGAGCGCGACCCCGGCGACCGCGGGCGCGTCCTCGTCCGCCTCCGCGACGACGGGCGGGTCCTCCGACTGAGACGGTCCCCGGACGCCGTCCCGGCGTCCGGACTGCACGCGGTGCTCCTCCCCGGCGACGGGCCCCGCCGCTCCCCAGGCGGCCCCGGCGCACCCGGCTCCGGCGCGCCCGCGCCGTAGGGTGCGGCGCATGAGCCGACGCCCCCGGACCGTCCGACGCCGCTATCCGCTGTCCCTGCACCTGCGCTCGGTCCTGTCCCGGCGCCGCCGGCTCGTGGCCGGGCTGCTCCTCGGCCTCGCCGTGGGCCTGGTGGTCCTGCGGCTCGGACCGCCCCAGACCCGGACGGTGCCGGTGGTCACGGCCGCCGAGGCGCTGCCCGCGGGCGCGGTGGTCGTCCCGGAGCAGCTCGCGGTGGCCGCCTATCCGCACGGGCTCGCACCGGAGGGCGCCGTCGCCGATCCCGCGGAGCTCTCCGGGCGTGTCCTCGCGGGTGCCGTGGGCCCGGGGCAGCCGCTGACGGAGACCGCGCTCGTGGGACCGGGTCTGCTGACGGGGCAGGCCGAGGACGTCACGGCGGTGACCCTGCGCATCGACGACCCAGGGGTGCTCCGCCACGTGCGCGCGGGCGACCACGTGGACGTCGTCCACCTGCCCGACGGGGCCGCACCGGGCGACCGCCACGTCCTGGGCCGGGACCTGCCGGTGCTGTGGGTCTCCTCCGGGGGTCCCGGCGGAGGCGGCGGCCTCCTCGAGGGGCCTCCGGCTCCCGAGGAGGAGGGCCTGCTGGTGGTGGGGACCCCGCACGCGGGCGCCGCGCAGCTCGCCGGCGCCGGCGGAACCGGGCGCACCACCGTGGTCCTCGTCCCGGCGCCGCTCAGCCCCAGTGCGGAGGCCGCTGCGCCCTGAGCCACTCCTCGTGCGCCCGTTCCCCGGCCCCCGCGGCGGTCTCCTCGTCCGTGCCGGGCGCCCGCCCGTCCAGACCGGGCAGGTGCGGCTCCGCCCCGCTGAACGTGCCGCCGGTGGCCCGCCGCGGCCCGCGCCTGCGGGGGCGCGGGGCCGCGGGCGCGTCCTGTCCCGGCCCCCGGTCCGGCTGAGCAGGACCGGGGGCCCCGCCGTCCGCCTGGTCGGGCTCAGCCGGCACGGGTGCCCCGACGGTCTCCGGCGGGCAGGCCGAGGTAGCGCCGGATCAGCTCGGCCACGGTGTCCGGATCGGTGAAGACCTCGATGGTCCACAGTGTGAGGTAGTTCCAGCCCGTGCGCTCGAGCTGCTGGGGCCGCAGCCGGGAGCGCTCCCGCACGGACAGGGCGGCGTTCTCCGCCGATCCGTCGGACTGCCCCGCCACCGGGATCCGCAGCGGCCGGTCCTCGGCGCGGGCGCGCCCCGGCGGCACGGTCCCCGCGGACAGCGACTCCGTGCCGGCCCAGGCGACCAGGTCGAGGACGCCCGCGTAGTGCAGCCGCACCGAGGCCCCGCGCTCTCCGAGGCGCCGGGCGAGGTCGACCACCAGGGCGTCGTCGTGGGTGTCCTGCGCGTCCTCCTCGCCCGGGGGCGACCCGCCGAGGTGCGCGGCGAGCACGCGGGCGAAGTCCCGGGCCCCGTGCTGGAGGCCCTTGCCCTCCATCTCGCCCGGGTGCAGCGAGGTCACGATGCGGGTGGTGTGGCGGGCCCGGGTCATGCCGAGCACGAAGTGCTGGCGGCCGTGCCGCTCGGACAGCGCCCCGAGGTACGGCACGGTGCGCCCGTTGGCCGTCTTGCCGAAGCCCAGCGAGAAGATGACGGTGTCCCGCACGATGCCCGCCGCGCGGTGCAGGTCGACCACCCGGAAGGACTCGGGGCCCGGGGCGAAGAAGTCCGCGGCGCCGGGCTCCTCGCGCATCCGCTGCCGGACGGCCTGGGCGATCCGCGCGGCGTGCACCGCGCTGGCCGTCACCACGGCCAGCGATCGGCGCGGGTGGCGGGCCGCGTGCTCGAAGACGAGCTCGACGACGCGCCGCACCTCGGCGGCGGGCGCCTGGATGCCCTCGATCCCGGCGGTCAGGGCGCCCACGCCGTCCGGGACGTACTCGACGTCGAGGACGGGGGTGGCTCCGGTGACGGACTCGCCGTGCGGGATCCTGCTCAGGCGTCCGCCGTAGAACTGCTCGTTGAGGTGGCGGAAGACCTGCTCGTCCATCGACCGGTACACGGTCCGCAGCGCCCGTTCCGGCACCACCCGGGAGAGGGCGTCGAAGGCGCTGTCCACCTCGACCACCGGCTGGGCGCCCGGGGCGGGGACCGCGGTGGGGGCCACCGTGAACGGCTGCGGACGGCCGAGGTGCGGGTCCCCGAACGCGATGACCTGACGGCACCGGGTCAGGGCCGGCAGCACCGCCGCGAGCGGGGAGCTCTCGGCGTCGAGCACCACCACGGCGTCGAAGTCGTGGTCCTCGGGCAGCGCCGCGGAGAGCACCAGCGGGCTGGCCGTCCAGACGGGCACCAGCGAGCCGATCAGCTCGCCCGCCGAGGCGCCGAGCTCCTCGAGCGGTGCGGCGCCCTCCCGGAGCATCCGTCGCAGGGCGGCCGCCGGGCGCGGGGAGCGCCGCACGGTGCGCTGCCAGCGGTCGGCGAGCTCCCACAGGAGCCGGCCGGCGCCGGAGGCCACGTGGGCGGCGTCGGCGCGGCGGAACACGGACTCCACCTTGCGCAGCGCGTGGCCCTCGGGCATCGCCAGGAAGTCGTCGCCGCTGATCATGGCCTCGAGCGTGGACTGCCACCACGCGAGGTCGAACTCCCCGGGGACCTCCTCGCGGGGCACGGTGCGCCGGACGAGGTCGTCCACGAGCTCGCCGAGGCCCTGGCCGCGCAGCTCGTCGAGCAGGACGGTGCGCTCGGGCAGCACGGCGAGGTTCTCCTCGTCGTTGATGAGCCGGTCCAGGGTCTCCCGCAGCCGGTCGACCGGCTGCCCGAGGAGGTCGTCGCCGGTGGGCGAGCCCTCGAGGGCGATGGCCAGGCCCTCGAGGTCCTCCACGAAGCGGGCCTGCACCGCCGCGAGCTCCTCGACCCGCTCGGAGACGACCGGGTGCTTCGTCGAGGTGGCCCACTCCCGCCACCGCTCCCGCTCCGACTGCACGCGCAGCAGGGCACTGTGCAGGTCCGTGAGGTGCACCCCGTGGCGGATGTACTCCTTCGCGGCCTTGCGCAGCCGTGAGCGCTGCAGCCCGGTCATCTCGATCTCGTGCTCGCGCCGCCAGCCGGACCCTGCGGTCGCGGCGACCAGGTCCGTCACGGGCCGGTCGTAGATGTCGGGGGTGAAGCGGGTCAGGGAGTCCTGGACCTCCTGCAGCAGCCGCAGCTGTCGGCCCCACTCGGGGACGGTCGCGCCGCCGCGCAGCCCGCTGGTGGCCAGCACGTGCCGCATCCCGGTCTCGAGGGTGGTCAGCTCCAGCAGCAGGGACTGGGCGAGCCGGTGCGCCTGGCGGGCCTCGTCCTCGTTTACCAGCCGCGCCCCGGTCCAGGGTGCGGCCAGGGTCCCGGCGTCGAAGGCCCCGAGCTCGGCGGCGCGCTCGAGCCGGGTGACCACGTCGCCGCGCTCGACGACGGCGTCGAGCACCGAGCGCGGGAAGCGCACGGACGTGGCGGGCGCCGGCCGGCGGGAGGTCAGCTCGGCGAGCGCCTGCACGGCCCGGTACGGGGAGACGGACCACCGCGGCCGGACGGTGTGCAGGGACCGGACGTGCTCGGCGAGCTGGTCGCGGCTGGTGCGCAGCGTCTCGTGCAGCTCGGTGAGGTCCGGGCGCTCGGCGCGCTCGTTGCGGGCGACCGCCCGGATGAGCTGCTGGGCCACGTCGGCGTCGCTGAGCTGGGAGGACAGGGGCAGGACGGCGGTGCCGAGGCCCAGCCCGTCCATCCGCCGCCCGAACGCGGCGAGCGTGGTGCGCCGCTCCCCCAGCACCAGGACGGTCCGGCCGGCGGCCACGAGGGTGCCCACCGTGTTGACGGCGGTGTCGAGCTGGCCGGTGCCCGGCGCCGCGGTCACCACGAAGGAGTGCCCCTGCGCGGCGAGGTCGAGGACCTCCTGCTGGGGGCCGTCGGCGTCGAGCAGCAGCAGCTCGTCGGCGGGGTCGCGCTGGTCCATCGGGGGCGAGTCGTTCCAGATCTCCTCGACCTGCGGGATCCGGCCGACGGCGGAGTCCTTGAGCCGGGCGAGGTCCCGCACGACCGCGGTGCGGGCCACGACGGACAGGTCGGCGGGGCGGTCGTGCAGGTCCGCGAACGTGGAGACGAGCAGCTTGTGCTCGACGTGCATCCCGGGCACCGCCCCGGCGAGGGAGCGCAGCGTCTCGAGCGCGGGGGCCGGGTCGAGCCGCCGGGTGCCGTAGGCGAGCCGGGCGAGCTCCCCGGAGGTCAGGTCCACGCCGTGCTCCGCGGCCAGCCGGCGCACCATGGCGGGGTTGAGCCGGGCGGGACCGACGAGCTGGAGCTCGAAGTCGTCGAGGTCCGGGCGCGGCTTCAGGGCGAGGGGCGCGAGCAGCACGGGGGCGATCCAGCGGCGCTGGCCGGCGCCGGTGGGGTCGGAGCCCCGGGGCCGGGCGAGCCAGGACGCGGTGCCCGCGGCGAGGTACGCGGCGTCCAGCCCGTGGTTGACCGACAGCTCGTGGGTCTTGGTGCGCAGGGACCGGGCGGCGCGCACGGCGTGCGCGTAGGCCTCGGGGTCGTGCACGATCGTGGACAGGCGGGTGGGGCGGCCCATGAGCAGCTGCGCCTGGCCGGAGGAGTTCGCCTCGGTGAGGTCGATGCACACGTTGTCGACCTGGTTGAAGTCCAGCAGCGTGTCCGGGCCGGTGTAGGCGTCCATCTGGCGGGTCCAGGGCTGCAGCGAGACGCGCGGGGGCTGCGCCCGGGAGGGCTCCGACCCCTGGGGGGTGCGGTCGGCTCCGATCGACATGGTTCTCCTCCTGCGCCTCGGCCCGGGGGCCGGGCACCGCTCACGCACGGGTCGAGCGGTCCGTGCGGACCG
>NZ_JBISWK010000005.1:0-7982 GCF_044462205.1 Kocuria rhizosphaericola
ACCCCGGCTGCTCGTGTTCCGCCCGTGCGGGGCGGGCCCTGGGCCCGCCCCCGGGCCTACTCCCACTCGATGGTGCCCGGGGGCTTGGACGTCACGTCCAGGACCACCCGGTTGACCTCTTCGACCTCGTTGGTGATGCGGTTGGAGACGCGGGCCAGCAGGTCGTAGGGCAGGCGGGACCAGTCGGCGGTCATCGCGTCCTCGCTCGAGACGGGCCGCAGCACGATGGGGTGCCCGTAGGTCCGGCCGTCGCCCTGCACGCCCACCGAGCGCACGTCCGCCAGGAGCACGACCGGCATCTGCCACACCTCGTCGTCGAGCCCGGCGCGGGTCAGTTCCTCGCGGGCGATGGCGTCGGCCCGGCGCAGGATCGCGAGGTTGGTCTCGCTGACCTCCCCGATGATGCGGATGCCGAGCCCGGGGCCGGGGAACGGCTGGCGGCCGACGATCTCGTGGGGCAGGCCGAGCTCGCGCCCCACGGCGCGGACCTCGTCCTTGAACAGCGTGCGCAGCGGCTCGACCAGCTCGAACTGCAGGTCCTCGGGCAGCCCGCCCACGTTGTGGTGGCTCTTGATGTTGGCCGCGCCCTCCCCTCCGCCGGACTCGACGACGTCGGGGTAGAGGGTTCCCTGGACGAGGAAGCGCACGGGCTCGCCCTCCTGGGCGGCGGTCCTGGCGACCTCCTCCGCGGCGGCCTCGAAGGAGCGGATGAACTCCCGGCCGATGATCTTGCGCTTCTGCTCGGGGTCGGTGACGCCGGCGAGCGCGGTGAGGAAGCGCTCCTGCTCCTCGGCGACGTGGAGATTGACGCCGGTCGCGGCGACGAAGTCCTGCTCGACCTGCTCGGCCTCGCCCTCGCGCAGCAGCCCGTGGTCCACGAACACGCAGGTGAGCTGGTCGCCCACGGCCCGCTGGACCAGGGCGGCGGCCACGGCGGAGTCCACGCCGCCGGAGAGCCCGCAGATCACGGACGCGGAGCCGACCTGCGCGCGGATCCGCTGGACGTGCTCCTCGATGATGTTGCCGGTCGACCAGGTGGGCTCGACCTGCGCGCCGTCGAACAGGAAGTGCTCGAGCACCTGCTGCCCGTGCACGGAGTGCTTGACCTCCGGGTGCCACTGCACGCCGTAGAGCCGGCGGGCGTCGTCGGCGAACGCGGCCACCGGGGTGGTCTCCGTGGAGGCGAGGACCTCGAAGCCGGCGGGGGCCTCGACGACCGAGTCGCCGTGGCTCATCCACACGGTCTGGGTGCCCGGGGAGCCCGCCAGGATGGAGGCCGTGGGCCCGCCGACGGCGGTGGCGGTGGTCGCCCCGTACTCGCGGGCGCCGGTGTGGGCGACGGTCCCCCCGAGGGCCTGTGCCATGGCCTGGAAGCCGTAGCAGATGCCCAGGACGGGCACGCCGGCCTCGAAGAGCGCCGCGTCCTGCTGCGGCGCGTCCTCGGCGTAGACGGAGGACGGGCCGCCCGAGAGGATGATGGCCGCCGGGTTCTTGGCGAGGATCTGCTCGGTCGACCAGGTGTGGGGGACGATCTCGGAATAGACACTGGCCTCGCGGACCCGGCGGGCGATCAGCTGCGCGTACTGCGCGCCGTAGTCGACCACCAGGACCGGGCGCTGCTCCAGATCGGTGCGGGTCTCAGCTGTTTCGGTCACGCCCTCCATCCTAGGCCAGGCGCGGGGGCCCCTCAGTACCGCTTGGCGGCCTTCGGGTTGGCGCGCAGCTCGGCGGTGGTGGAGGCGTGGATCTTGCGCTCGACCACGAAGGAGAGGAACGGCACCACGCCGCCGAGGGCCATGACCACGAGCTGCGGGAAGGGCCAGCGCATGAGCGTCCAGATCCGGAAGCAGGAGATGAGGTAGACCACGTAGAACCAGCCGTGGACGATGAGGATCCAGGTGGAGATGTTGACGCCGCCGGCGAGGTTCTCGAGCTCCAGGTCCTGCCAGCCGAGGGCCACGGTCTGTCCCGTGGCGCGGTCGGTGCCGCCCGCGATCAGGTCGTAGCCCAGCCCGTAGCGGGTGATCATCTCGGCCACGAGCAGCAGCAGGAAGGTCCCGGAGATCCAGGCGCAGACCATGTAGAAGCCCAGGGCGCCGCGGATCTGGGCCTCGGTGCCCCCGAAGCGGCGGCGCGGCTGCAGGGCGGCCGGCCGGCGCGGGGCGCGGCCAGGGGACGCCGCCTCCGAGGGCCGGGCGTCCGGCGGGAGGGAGACCCGCACCCCGTCGGTGCGCTCCTTCGGCGCGGGTGCCGGGGAGGGGGTCGGCTGCGTGGGTTCAGTCATGGTGGGCTCCGGTCCTGTCCTGGGTCCTGTCGTGGGTCCTCGGCTCGCGCGCCCGGTCGCCGGGCTGGTCGTCGAACCAGTAGTACTCCCCCGCCTCGGGGTCGTAGTAGTAGTAGCGTCCGCTGGCCTGGTCGTAGTAGTAGTCGCCGTGGAAGGTGCCGCCCTCGAAGTAGAAGTACTCGTCCGGGTGCTGCTCGCGCTGCCACTCGTCGCGCACGAACCGCCACCAGATGTAGAGGGCGAACCCGGCGAAGACCACCCACTCGACCGCGTAGAAGACGTTGAGCAGGTTGACGGACTCGTCCGTGGGCTGCTGGTCGATGTCGAGCCGGGACAGCCCCGGGCTCAGCAGCGCGGCGTCCGGGGCGAGGGTCCCGTCCTCGGCGAGCGGCAGCGGCGCGCCGGCGGGGTTCTCGGCGAAGGCGGCCACGTACCCGGACCACAGCGGGGCGTCCCAGAGGTTGCTGAGCTGCGCCGGGGAGACCGTGCGCACCTGCCCCTCGGGCAGGTCCTCGCCCGGTGCCGGGCCCTCGGCGGGCAGGTACCGGCCGACGACGTCGACGGCGCCCTCCGGCTCCACCGGCACCGACGCGGGGTCGGCGCTCCAGCCGCGGGCCACCGCGAGGGTCAGCTCGCCGCCGGCGTCCGGCCACAGCTGCGCGCTGTCCGGGACGGTGAGAGCGGTGACGGCCCACCAGCCCTCCGCCCCGTCCTGCAGCCGCCCCGGGACCAGGACGGTGGACCCGGCCCGGTACTCGCCGGTGACGGTGACGAGCTGGTCGGCCTGCGCGGCGGTCACGGGGGCGCCGGCCTCGACGGCCTCGGCGATCGGGACGGCCACGTCCTTCGCGGGGTCGGAGACCGTGCGGGCCTGCTCGCTCGACTCGAGCTGCCACTGGCTCAGCAGCACGAATCCGACGGCCAGCCCGAGGCTCACGATCAGGGCGAGGATCGAGCGGGGGCGCAGGGCGGTCGTGAGCACCCGTCAAGGCTAGTGCGCCTTCCTGGACGTTCGCCAGTTCCCCGGAGGCCCGCGCCGCGCCGGCGGGACCTGCACGGACCCGCCGGCGACCGGTCGCGGGTCAGCCGCGGATGACCACCTCGGCGCGCTGGAACTCCTTGAGCTCCAGGTACCCGGTGGTGGCCATCGAGCGACGCAGCGCGCCCACGAGGTTGGAGGTGCCGTCCACGTGGCGGGACGGCCCGAAGAGGACCTCCTGGAGGGGTCCCACGGTGCCCACGCGGGTGCGCAGCCCGCGCGGCAGCTGCTCGTGGTGGGCCTCGGCGCCCCAGTGCCAGCCCTGCCCGGGCGCCTCCTCCGTGCGGGCCAGAGCGGTGCCGAGCATCACGGCGTCCGCGCCCATGGCGAGGGCCTTGACGATGTCCCCGGAGACCCCCACGCCGCCGTCGGCGATGACGTGGACGTAGCGGCCGCCGGATTCGTCGAGGTAGTCCCGGCGGGCGGCCGCGACGTCGGAGATCGCCGTGGCCATGGCCGCGTGGATCCCCAGGGTGTTCTGGATGCGCATGGACGCGCCGCCGCCGAAGCCCACGAGCACGCCGGCCGCGCCCGTGCGCATGAGGTGCAGCGCGGGCGTGTAGCCCGCGGCGCCGCCCACGATGACGGGGACGTCGAGGTCGTAGATGAACTTCTTGAGGTCCAGCGGCTCCTGGTTGCGGGAGACGTGCTCCGCGGAGACCGTGGTCCCGCGGATCACGAAGACGTCCACGCCGGCGTCCAGGACGGTGCGGTAGTGCTCCACCGTGCGCTGCGGCGTCAGGGACCCCGCGACGATGACGCCCGACTCCCGGATCTGCGCCAGCCGGGCCGTGATCAGCTCCGGCTGGACGGGTGCCTCGTAGAGCTCCTGCATCCGGCGCGTGGAGGCCGGGGCGTCCTCGCCGGAGAGCTCCGCGATCTCGTCGAGCACCGGCTGGGGGTCCTCGTAGCGGGTCCACAGCCCCTCGAGGTCCAGCACGCCCAGTCCCCCGGCGCGGCCGAGGGCGATGGCCGTCTCCGGGGACGTCGCCGAGTCCATCGGGGCGCCCAGGAACGGGATGGAGAACCGGTAGGCGTCGATCTGCCAGTCCGTGGACACGTCCCGGGGGTCGCGCGTGCGCCGCGACGGGACGAGGGCGATCTCGTCCAGGGAGAAGGTGCGGCGGGCGCGTTTGGAGCGGCCGATCTCGATGTCGTAGCTCATGGTGTCCTTTCCGAACGGTGCTGCGGACGGTCGCTCAGCGCTGGTAGTTGGGTGCCTCGACGGTCATCGTGATGTCGTGCGGGTGGGACTCCTTGAGCCCGGCCGGGGTGATGCGCACGAACCGGCCCTGGTGCTTGAGCTCCTCGACGCTGTGGGCGCCCACGTAGAACATCGTCTGGCGCAGGCCGCCGTCGAGCTGGTGGACCACGGCCGAGAGCGGGCCGCGGTACGGGACCTGGCCCTCGATCCCCTCGGGGATGAGCTTCTCGTCGCTGGCGACGTCGGCCTGGAAGTAGCGGTCCTTGGAGTAGGAGGTGTTCTTGCCGCGGGACTGCATGGCCCCCAGCGAGCCCATCCCCCGGTAGGTCTTGAACTGCTTGCCGTTGACGAAGATCAGCTCGCCCGGGGACTCGTCGCAGCCCGCGAGCAGGGATCCGACCATCACGGAGTCCGCCCCGGCCACGAGGGCCTTGCCGATGTCGCCGGAGTACTGCAGGCCGCCGTCGGCGATCAGGGGCACGCCCGCCGGGATCGCCGCCTTCGCCGCCTCGTTCACGGCGGTGACCTGGGGGACGCCCACGCCGGCGATGATGCGGGTGGTGCAGATCGAGCCGGGGCCCACACCCACCTTCACGGCGTCCGCGCCGGCGTCGACGATGGCCTGGGCGCCGTGCCGGGTGGCCGCCTGGCCGCCGACGACGTCCACGTGCGCGGCGGCGGTCTCGGCCTTGAGCCGGGCGATCATGTCCAGCACGCCCTGGGAGTGCCCGTTGGCGGTGTCGATGAACAGGGCGTCCACCCCGGCCTCGACGAGGGTCATGGCCCGTTCGAAGCCGTCGCCGAAGAAGCCGACGGCGGCGCCGACGCGCAGCCGGCCCTCGTCGTCCTTGGTGGCGTGGGGGTACTGCTCGGCCTTGGTGAAGTCCTTGATCGTGATCAGGCCCGTGAGCCGGCCGGCGTCGTCGACGAGCGGCAGCTTCTCGATCTTGTTGGTCGCCAGGAGCTGGTGCGCGTCCTCCTTCGCCATCCCGACCTTGCCGGTGATCAGCGGCATGGGCGTCATGACCTCGTGCACCCGGCGCCGCGGGAACTCGCTCTCCGGCAGGTACCGGGTGTCGCGGTTGGTGATGATGCCCAGCAGCTTCTGCTCGGCGTCCACGACGGGCAGGCCGGAGACCCGGTAGTAGCCGCAGAGCCGGTCCAGCTCCTCGAGGGTCGCCTCCGGGGAGATCGTCACCGGGTCGGTGATCATCCCGGACTCGCTGCGCTTCACCCGGTCCACGTGCTCGGCCTGGTCCTGGATCGAGAGGTTGCGGTGGATCACGCCGATGCCGCCCTGGCGGGCCATCGCGATCGCCATCGAGGACTCGGTGACGGTGTCCATCGCGGCGGACAGCAGGGGCACCTCCAGGTCGATGCGCCGGGACAGGCGGGTGCGCGTCGACGCCTCGGACGGGATGACGTCCGTGTTGCCGGGCAGCAGCAGGACGTCGTCGTAGGTCAGGCCGGTGAACCCGAACGGGTCCTCGGACAGGGCGGTGGGGACGGCGGTATCCGACACGGTGGGGCCTTTCGGGTTCGAGGGAGTCGCGACCATTCTACGGGCCGGTCCCGGGCGGGCGGACGGCTGTGGCCGCGCTCACGACCCGGCGGGGAGCCCGGCCCGGTCCGCGCGCAGGGCCGCCTCGACCCGCTCGGCGAACACGGGGGCCAGCGTCCGCACGTACTCGACCGTGAGGTGGTTGTTGTCCCAGTACGTGAACACGTTGCCGACGACCGGGGCGCAGGTCCCGTCCGGGCAGATGAGGTCCCCCATGTCGACCATCGAGACCCGTGGCAGCTCGGCCACCGGGGCCAGCGGGCTGTCCGGGCCCAGGATCACGTGGGAGGCGGTGCACTCGGCGGCGTCGGCCCCGTGCTCCGCGGCGCAGCGGGCGGGGACGAAGTCGAACCGGGGGTTGTCGCGCAGCGCGACGACCTGGATGCCTCGCTCCGCCAGCCCGCGGATGCGCTGCTCCATCCCCGGGGTGAACTGCTCCTCGTTCTCGTCCGTGCTGCGGGTGCCCTGCACCAGCACCAGGTCCGGGTCCACGGCCTCCACCACGGGGTCGGTGCCCTCGAGCCAGCGGGCGCAGGCCTCGTGGTCGGCCACCTGCTCCCCGGGCAGGCCGTACAGGCAGTTGCCCCGGATGTAGGTGACCACGCGCCAGTCGTTGCGCTCGGCCAGGTGCTCGACGGCCGGGATCCACTGGTGCACGTGGCTGTTGCCGATCACCAGCATCGTGGCGGCGGGCTCGGGGTTCGGGACGGTGTCGAAGCACCACTGCTGGAAGCGCTCGCCGACCCCCGCGGCGGGCGGGCAGGGCTCGCCGAGTCCCGGCTTGGCGTACGGCTCCCCGGTGATCACGGGGACGGTCTCGGCGTCCGGGTCCCCCTGGTACCGGAAGCCCGGCAGCAGGGCGGCCGCCCCGGGGTTGTTGCGGTCGGCGGAGGCGGCGAGCTCGAGGGCCCGCCGGTCCTCGGCCACCCGGGCGGCGGTCACGGGGACCGCGACCGCGGCGAGGCACACGACGACCACGGCGGCCGTCCGCAGCCGGCTCCGCTCGGGCCAGGCCCAGCGCTTGAGCGGGTCCTCGACCAGCCGGGTGGCCAGCACGGCGAGCACCACGCAGACGAGCACGATGGCCACCCCGGAGCGGGGCCCGGCCATCGGGCGGTCGCGGAGCACGAGGTAGGTGATCAGCACCGGCCAGTGGATCAGGTAGAGCGCGTAGGCCGAGTCCCCGAGGCGCACCAGGGGGCGGGAGGCGAGGATCCGGTCCAGGCCGAAGCGCGATCCGGACTGCCCGGCCACGATGATCGCCGCCGCCGAGAGCAGCGGCCACAGCGCGATCCACCCCGGGAACGCCCCCTGCACGTCGACCAGCACGCCCACCGAGACCATGCTCAGCATCCCGGCCCAGCCGAGCAGCACGCGCAGCCCGCGGCCGGGCCGGAGGTGGGGCACGGCCAGGGCCAGCAGCGAGCCCAGGGCGAACTCCCACAGCCGGGTGCGGGTGTCGAAGTAGGCGAACTCCTGCTGCGTGGCCGTGGCGTGCACCGACCACGCCAGGGAGGCCACGAGGACCAGCCCGAAGAACACCGCCAGCACCGGCACGGGCCGCCACCGGCTCCGCCGGGAGATCAGCCACGCCGCCCCGAACACGAGCGGCCACAGCAGGAACACCTGCCCCTGCACCGACAGGGACCAGAAGTGCTGGAACGGCGAGGCCGTCGAGTGGTCGGCGGCGTAGTAGTCCACCGCGCTGAGCGCCAGCGCCCAGTTCTCCGCGTAGAACACCGAGGCCAACGCCTCGGCCCGCCACCGCCCGGCGTCGTAGGCCGGGTAGAACAGCTCCACCAGCACCAGGGTGCCCAGGATCGTGAGCACCGCCAGGGGCAGCAGCCGCTTGAACACGTGCAGCCAGTACCGTCCCAGCGCCAGGGGCCGTCCC
>NZ_JBISWK010000006.1:0-311 GCF_044462205.1 Kocuria rhizosphaericola
CCGCGCATGATCGAGGTCCGCGACACCTCGGTCGCCTCGGCCGTGCCCGAGACCGAGAAGGCCGACCCCGCCGACCCCGGCCACGTGGCCGCCCCTTTCGCCGGGGCGGTGACCGTGACGGTGGCCGAGGGCGACACCGTGGAGGCCGGGGGACAGGTGGCCACCATCGAGGCCATGAAGATGGAGGCCTCCATCACCGCCCCCACCGGCGGCACCGTCGCCCGGGTGGCCCTGAAGGGCGTCGCCCAGGTCACCGGCGGCGACCTCCTCCTGGTGCTCGACACCACCGGCTGACCCGGTCCGCCGGCGCC
>NZ_JBISWK010000007.1:0-1489 GCF_044462205.1 Kocuria rhizosphaericola
CCGCCCGGGAGGGGCCACCTCCCGCGCATAGGATGGTCGTCATGCGGAATTTCGACCTCATCATCATCGGCTCCGGCTCGGGCAACTCCATCCTCACCGAGGACTACGAGGGACTGGACGTCGCCCTCGTCGACGGCGGGACCTTCGGCGGCACGTGCCTCAACGTGGGCTGCATCCCCACGAAGATGTACGCGTACCCGGCGAGTGTGGCCCGACGCGCCCACGAGGCGGATCGGCTCGGCCTGGACGCCGGGGTGAACGGCGTGCGCTGGCGGGAGATGCGGGACCGGATCTTCGGGCGGATCGACGCGATCTCCCACGGCGGGCTCGAGTACCGCCGGACGCTGCCCCACGTGACGGTCTACGAGGAGCACGTGCGCTTCACCGGGCCGCGGATCCTGCGCACCGCGTCGGGGGAGGAGCTCACGGCCGAGCAGATCGTGGTGGCGTCCGGCTCGCGCCCGGTGCTGCCGGAGATCCCCGGGATCCACCTGCCCGAGGTGCACACCTCGGACACGGTGATGCGCATCGAGGAGCTGCCCGACCGCGTGGTGGTGGTCGGCGGCGGCTACATCGGCGCCGAGTTCGCCCACGTGTTCTCCAGCCTCGGCTCCCGGGTGACCCAGGTCAACCGCTCCCACCGCATCCTGCGCTACCACGACCCGGAGATCGCCGAGCGGTTCGCGCGCGAGGCCTCCCGGCAGTGGAAGCTCGAGACGGGATGGACGCTGAGCGAGGTCGAGGAGTGGGACGGCGACGAGGGCGCCGTGATGGTCACCTTCCGCGACCCGCAGGACCCGGAGCTCGTCATGCGCCTGCCGGCGGACGTGGTGCTGGTGGCCACGGGGCGGCAGCCGAACACCGACGTGCTCGACGCCCGGACGGGTGGCCTGGACGTGCGGCCGGACGATCTGCTGGCCGTCGACGAGTACCAGCGCGCCCTCTCCGGGGGCCGCCCCGTCGAAGGGGTCTGGGCGCTCGGCGACATCAGCTCGCCCTATCAGCTCAAGCACGTGGCCAACGCCGAGGCCCGGACGGTGCAGCACAATCTCCTGCACCCCGGTGACCTCCGGGCCACCGACCACCGGTTCGTGCCCTCCGCCGTGTTCACCAGCCCGCAGATCGCGTCCGTCGGCATGACCCAGGAGGAGGCCGAGCAGTGGGCGGTCGAACAGGGCAGCGAGATCACCGTCAAGGTGCAGGACTACGGGGCCACGGCGTACGGGTGGGCCATGGAGGACCACACGGGCCTGTGCAAGCTGATCGCGGAGAAGGGCACCGGACGCCTGCTGGGCGCGCACCTGATCGGCGAGGAGGCCTCCCTGCTCATCCAGCCGCTGGTCCAGGCGATGTCCTTCGGCCTCGACGCCCACACGATGGCCCGCGGCCAGTACTGGATCCACCCCGCCCTGAGCGAGGTCGTCGAGAACGCCCTGCTGGGCCTCGACGTCCCCGAGCACACCCCGCTGGCCCCCGAAGCCCTCGTCGG
>NZ_JBISWK010000008.1:0-6514 GCF_044462205.1 Kocuria rhizosphaericola
CCGGCCCGGGCGCTACCCGCGGCCCGGCAGGTGCGCCTGCGAGAGCTTCTCCTTGATCCGCTCCGCCGGGGTGGCGTGGGCGGGGGCCGGTTCGGGGGCGGGACGCGAGTAGATCTCCTCGATCCGGTCCGCGAAGTCCTGGGCGATCCTCGCCCGCTTGATCTTCATGGACGGGGTCAGGTGCCCGGAGGCCTCCGTCCAGTCGACGCCGAGGATCTCGAAGGCCCGGATGCTCTCCGCTCGGGAGACCGCCTTGTTCGCGTGCGAGACGATGTCCTGGACGTGCTCGACGATTTTCGGGTGGCGCGCCGCCTCCGCCACGGGCATCTCGGGGTCCAGACCCATCAGCTCCAGGCGCGCCGGGAGCACGTCCTGGTCGAGGGTGACCAGGGCGGCCACGAACGGCCGGTCGTCCCCGACGACCATGACCTGCGAGACCAGGGCCGAGGCGCGGATGGGGTCCTCCAGCACGTTGGGGACCACGTTCTTGCCGCCGGCGGTGACGATGATCTCCTTCTTCCGCCCGGTGAGGGTGAGGGCGCCGTCCTCGTCGAGCGAGCCGAGGTCGCCCGTGCGGAACCACCCGTCCTCGAAGGCCGCGGCGGTGAGGTCCTCGCGCCCGTGGTAGCTGCGCATGACGTGGGTGCCCCGGACCAGGACCTCCCCGTCATCGCCGATCTTCACCTCGTTGCCCGGCAGCGGCAGGCCCACGGTGCCGATCTTGCCGATCTCCGGGGTGTTGACCGCGATCGGGGCGGTGGTCTCCGTGAGCCCGTAGCCCTCGACGACGTACACGCCGATCCCGTTGAAGAAGTGGCCCAGCCGGGTGCCGAGGGCCGCGCCGCCCGAGACCGCGTGCGTGACTTCCCCGCCCATCGCCTCCCGCAGCTTCGAGTACACGAGCCGGTCGTAGAGGGCGTGGCGTGCGCGCAGGACCGGTGACACCCGCCCGTCCTGCCCGGCCTTCGAGTACGCGACGGCCGTGGCCACGGCGCGCTCGAAGATCAGGGACTTCGCCTTCCCGCTCTTCTCGGCCTTGAGACGGGCGCTCTGGTAGATCTTCTCGAACACGCGCGGGACGGCCAGGATGAACGTGGGCCGGAAGGCCTCGAGGTCTCCCATGAGGTTCTTCACGTCCGGGGTGTGGGCCAGGACGGTCCCGGAGTAGAGGGCGATCACCTCCACGAAGCGGGCGAACACGTGGGCCAGCGGCAGGAACAACAGCGTGCGTGCGCCGGGGTGGATGATGTCCGAGACGACCAGGGCCGTGTTCTCGCACAGCCGCACGAAGTTCCCGTGCGTGAGCTCGCACCCCTTGGGCGGTCCGGTGGTCCCCGAGGTGTAGATGATGGTGGCGACGTCCTCGAGGCCGCGCGACGTGCGGCGGGCCTCGAGCTCCTCGTCGGGGACCTCCGCGCCGGCACGCGCGAGCTCGTCGATCCCGGTGCCCGTGCCGTCCAGGCGCCAGATGTTCTCCGCGGCGCGGAACGGCGTCTCCCGCGAGGCCTCGAGCACGGAGTCCTCGAGGGCCTGTGTCTCGACGAAGACGGCCTTGGCGTCGGAGTCGCCCATGATCCAGGCGATCTGCTGGGCCGAGGACGAGTCGTAGACGGGGACGGGCACCGCGCCGGCGTACCAGATCGCGAAGTCCGCGAGGGTCCACTCGTAGCGGGTCCGGCTGAGGATGCCCACCCGGTCCCCGGGCTCGATCCCCGCGGCCACGAGACCCTTGGCCACGCCCTGCACCGCCGTCAGGAACTCCCGGGCGTGCACCTCGCGGGCGGCCCCCTCCGCCGCCAGGACGGTGTACAGGTGCGGATCCTCGGCCCGGTCCGCCTGCATCAGCAGGAAGTCGGTGATGCGGCTGTGGGCGGGCGGGTCCACGAGGGCGTCGGTCGCGACGTGGCGCATGGGGTTCTCCTCGGATCGGGGTCGGTGTGCCTTCTGGGCCAGTCTAGTGAATTGGCTCACGCAAACGCCGTCAGACGCGGGCGCCGTCGTCCAGGTCGTCACGGTCATCGGGCAGCGACCTCAGCAGGTGGCCGATGGCCCCGACCACGGCGACCAGGCCCGCCACGATGGCCCACCACGGGAGGGAGCCGGGCAGCAGGGAGAGCACCACCAGCAGGACGGGCGCGCCGACCAGCACGGTCCACGACAGCAGCGCCCCGCCGCTGAGTCCCTGCGTGACCGGGCCGGGGTCGGGGGAGTAGGGCACGTCGTCGTCCTCGAGGTCCTCCGGGTGCTCGCCGTCCTCGGCCCCGGCGGGGGGCTCGCCGAAGACCGCGTCCTCGGGGGACCAGTCCCGGGGCCCGGAGAGGTGCCGGTCGCCGGCGCGGCGCACGTCCTCGAGGTCCGACACGATGCGGCTCCACTCGTCCTCGGGGCCGTGCTCGGGGCCGCCCGGCGTCCCGGGGCGGGCGCTCATCGCCGGCCTCCCCGGAGGCCGGGGCGCAAGGGTCTCGCGGTGACCGGGTTGCGCCCGGCCAGGAGGTCGTCCAGGAAGCGCACGGAGCGAGCCGAGACCACGTCCGCCTCGCGGTCGAGGGTGGCCACGTGGAAGCTCTGCGACAGCCGCACCAGCTCCACGTCCCCGCCCACGCGCCGCAGCACGTGGAAGTGCGAGGCGTCGGAGACCACGTGGTCGTGCTGCGAGCGCAGGACCAGGACGGGAGCCGTGACCGCGGGCAGCATCCTCCGGGTCCGGGCCATGAACCGGCCCAGCTCGGCGACGCCCGCGACCGGCGTGCGCGGATAGGCGTGCTCGGTGACCCCGGGGAGGCTGATGTCGTCCCCCACGCCCGGCACGGAGGGCACCGCGCGGTGCAGGGCCGGGGCGAGGCGGGCTGTGCGGCTGACGAGGGACAGGGCGGGGTTCAGGGCCACGACCCCGTCCACGGGAAGGATCGCGGCGAGGTGCAGGGCGAGCGCCCCGCCCATCGACAGCCCGCACACCACCACGACGTCGTGCCGGGCCCGCAGCTCCTGCACCTGCTGCGCGGCGTGGTCGCGCCACTGCTCCCAGCGGACGGCGGCGAGGTCCTCCCAGCGGGTGCCGTGGCCGGGCAGCACGGGCCCCACGACGTCGGCCCCCGCCTCGTGCAGAGCCCGGCCCCAGGGGCGGACGCTGAACGGGACGCCGGTGAAGCCGTGCAGCACGAGCACGCCCGCGGGACCGTCGGCAGGGAACCGGAAGGGGGCGCCCGGAGCCGGCTCGGCGGCGGGCCTCCGGGTCGCGGGGAGGGTGGGCAGGTGCTGGTCCTCGACGGGTGGCGTCATGCGTCCATGATGTCAGGACGGACGCCCGGGGCGGGCGCACCGGCGGCGGCGCCCGCGCGGACGTGAGAGAATACCGGAGGCCGGACCCGGTCCGAGCGGCACGGACCCTCGCGACATCCCGATCAGCACGAAGGAGTCCCCTCCCACATGGTCTACATGTTTCTGAAGCGCTACGTCGTCGGCCCCCTGATCAACGTCGCCTTCCGCCCGGAGGTCCGCGGCCTGGAGCACGTGCCCGGCGAGGGCCCGGCCATCCTGGCGAGCAACCACCTCTCCGTCTCCGACTCGGTGTTCATGCCCGTGGCCGTGCCCCGGCAGGTGTACTTTCTGGCGAAGTCCGACTACTTCAACAGCCCCGGGGTCAAGGGACGGGCGATGGCCGCGTTCTTCCGTGCGATCAACCAGATCCCCATGGACCGCTCCGGCGGCCGGGCCAGCGCGAAGTCCCTGAGCAACGGCGGACGCAAGCTGCTGGAGGGCGAGCTGCTCGGGATCTATCCGGAGGGCACCCGCTCCCCGGACGGCCGCATGTACAAGGGCAAGATCGGGGTGGCCCGGCTCGCGCTCGAGACGGGGGCTCCGGTCGTGCCGATCGCCATGGTCGGCACCGACAAGGTCCAGCCGATCGGGACCAAGCTGCCGCTGCCCCGCCGCAGCGCCCGGGTCGTCACGATCTTCGGTGAGCCCCTCGACTTCTCCCACTACCGGGGCCGGCAGGGCGAGCACGCCCTCCTGCGCGAGGTCACCGACGAGATCATGCACGCGATCCAGGCCCTCTCCGGCCAGGTCTACGTGGACGTCTACGCCTCGGAGCACAAGAAGCGGCTCGCCGAGCAGAAGCGCCAGGAGACCAAGCAGGCCGCCGCGGAGTTCGTCGGCAGCGCCAAGGACAAGGCGCGCAGCGCCGCCCACACCGCCCGCCGGACCGCGGACTCCATCGCCCACCGCGACCGTCCCGAGCCCGCGGGCGACGACGCCCCGCCGTCCACCGCCCCCTGAATCCCCCGCCCGGTCCCGCCCCGGACGAGACATAGGAAGACATGATGCTCGACTTCACCGTTCCCGACAGCCTCCGCAACCTGGCCTCCCCGGTGCCCTCGGCCGCCGACTACCCGGGGCTGGACGACTGGCGCGGGCTGGCAGCCGACCAGCAGCCGACGTGGGGCGACCACCCCGACTTCGCCGCCTCGATCGCCGAGCTCAACGCGGTCCCGCCCCTCGTCTTCGCGGGGGAGGTGGACAAGCTGCGGGACCGTCTGGCCGAGGTCGCCAGCGGCCGGGCGTTCTTCCTGCAGGGCGGGGACTGCGCCGAGACCTTCGAGGGTGCCACCGCCGACCGGATCAGCGCCCGGGTCAAGACGCTGCTGCAGATGGCCGTGGTGCTCACGTACGGCGCGTCCATGCCCGTCGTGAAGATGGGCCGCATGGCCGGGCAGTTCTCGAAGCCCCGCTCGTCCAACGACGAGACCCGCGAGGGCGTGACCCTGCCGACCTTCCGCGGCGAGATGGTCAACGGCTTCGACTTCACCGAGGAGTCCCGGGTCCACGACCCGCGGCGGATGGTGCGCGGCTACCACACCTCCGCGTCCACCCTGAACCTCATCCGCGCCTTCACCACCGGCGGGTTCGCCGACCTGCGCCTCGTGCACGCCTGGAACATGGGCTTCACCACGAACCCGGCCCACGCCCGGTACGAGTCGCTGGCCCGCGAGATCGACCGGGCCGTGAAGTTCATGGACGCGTGCGGCGCCGACTTCGACGCCCTGCGGACCACGGAGTTCTACGCCGGGCACGAGGCGCTCCTGCTGGACTACGAGCGGGCCCTGAGCCGCATCGACTCCCGCACCCACCTCCCGTACGGGACGTCCGGGCACTTCCTGTGGATCGGTGAGCGCACCCGGGAGCTCGACGGCGCCCACGTGGACCTGCTCTCCCGGCTGCGCAACCCGATCGGCGTCAAGCTCGGCCCGAAGACCACCGGCGACGACGCGCTCGCGCTCATCGACAAGCTCGACCCGCAGCGCGAGCCCGGACGGCTCACCTTCATCACCCGCATGGGCGCGAAGAACATCCGGGAGAAGTTGCCGCCGCTCGTCGAGGCCGTGGAGCGCTCCGGCGCCAAGGTCGTGTGGGTCACCGACCCCATGCACGGCAACACCGTGTCCCTGCCGTCCGGCTACAAGACCCGCAACTTCGACGACGTCGTGGACGAGGTCCGCGGCTTCTTCGAGGTGCACGAGGCGATCGGCTCCTTCCCCGGCGGCATCCACGTGGAGATGACCGGCGACGACGTCGCGGAGTGTCTCGGCGGCGCCGATCCCGTCGACGAGTCCTCCTTCCAGGACCGCTACGAGTCGCTGTGCGACCCGCGCCTGAACCACATGCAGTCCCTGGAGATCGCGTTCCTCGTGGCGGGCTACCTCTCCCGCCGCTGAGCGCAGGACCGGGCCGACGGGGCCGGGGTCGGGCCGGCCGTCCGCTACAGGACGGTCAGGACGACCTCGGCCCCGTCCGTCGTCTGGGACACCACGTAGCCGAAGGGGGCGCCGAGGCTCTCCTCGACCCGCGCCGTGAAACCCGCCTCCGTCAGGGCCCGCACCGCCTCGTCCACGGTCCGTCCCAGCACCCCGGGGGCGGCGTCGGCACGGGCCCCGCTGGAGACCGCGAGATCCACCGCCGACCCCGTGACCACGGCCGTGCCCGCGTCGGGGTGCTGGCCCACGACGGTCCCGGGGGCGGTGTCGTCGGAGACCACGGTCCGGGTGCCGGCCGTCAGCCCGGCCTCCTCGAGGCGCGCCCGGGCCTCCTCCTCCGTCATCCCGGCGACGTCGGGCGCGGTCGTGCGCTCGGGACCGGTCGAGACCAGCAGGACGACCTGCTCCGCTGCCCGCACGGTCGACCCGGCCTCCGGGTCGGTGCCGAGCACGGTGCCGGCGGGGGTCGCCGGGTCCGCGGTCTCGTGCACGGTGACGTTGTCCAGACCGGCCCCGGCCAGGTACTGCTCGGCGAGCTCGGGACCCGTTCCCCGCACGTCCGGCACGCTCACGGTCCCACCCGGGCCGGAGCCCAGGAGCCACCCCAGGAAGGCCGCCGCGGCCACCGCGAGCGCGACCAGGGCCAGCGTCCCCGCCGCGTGCAGGGGGCGTGAGGGGCGCAGCTCGACCTCGGGACGCCAGGGGTCGGAGGAGCCGTTCGAGGGCGCCGCCGGCGGCGGCGGGCCGGGCGCCGCGGGGGC
>NZ_JBISWK010000009.1:0-21328 GCF_044462205.1 Kocuria rhizosphaericola
CCGATCTCCATGTTCTCCAGGATCTTGGCCACGGTGAGCATGCCGGTGCCGGCGATCCAGGCGGGCTTGTGCTTGGCGAACAGCAGCGTGGCGCGTCCGGCGAGCTCGAGGGAGCGCTGCGTGGCGATGACCCGGCGGATGTAGGCCGCGTCCTTGGCGCCGCGGGTGGCGATCACGGACTCGCGGAGGGCGTCGAGCTCACGGCCGAGCTCCTCGACCTGCGCGTCGGTGAGATGGGTGGCGGTGGACGGCTTGGCCGCGGCGGCACGCTGGCCCGAGTCGAGCAGGAATGGGGTGACGATCGTCATGGTGTCGGTCCTTTCGGAGCGGGGTCAGGGGAAGAGTGCTGGAGGATTCGGGGTCAGGCGTCGAGGCTGACAGGACCGGCGGCGGTGGACACGCAGGTCTGGACGAGGTGGCCGGGCTCGCCGTGGACCTCGCCGGTGCGGGTGTCGCGGACCTGCCCGGAGAGCAGCGGGGTCACGCAGGCGTGGCAGATGCCCATGCGGCAGCCGCTGCGCATCATCAGGCCCGCGTTCTCGCCGGCGGCCAGGAGCGTCGTGCCGCTGTCGGCCTCGACCTCCTTGTCGGCCTTCTCGAACGTCACGCGCCCGCCCTCCCCGCCGGAGCCCGGGGCGACCACGGCGGCGAAGCGCTCGACCCGCAGCTCGCCCTCCTCGCGGTTCCAGAGGGCCTCGGCGGCGTCGAGGAAGTCGGCGGGGCCGCACGCGTAGGCGGCGCGCTCGCGCCAGTCGGGGCACGCGGCGTCGAGGTCGGCGGTGGCCGCGAGGTCGAGGCGGCGGCCGCGCTCGCCGGTGAACCACTGGACGAGCCGGAAGCCGGGGAACTGGTCGGTGAGCTCCAGCAGCTCCTCGCGGAACAGGGACTCCTCGGGGGTGCGGGAGGAGTGCACGAGCACCAGGTCGGCGTCCGTGCGGCGGGGAACGAGGGTGCGGATCATCGACATCACCGGCGTCAGCCCGCTGCCGGCGGTGAGCATCAGCAGGGGACGCGGGCTCTCGGGGAGGACGAAGTCGCCCTCGGGCGGGGCGAGGAACAGGACGTCGCCGGGCCGGGTGCTGCGGACCAGGGCGGTGGAGACCTTGCCCATCGCCGTGACCGTGATGGCCGGGTCCTGGCCGGCGCCCGTGCTCAGGGAGTAGGAGCGCCAGTGCCGCACGCCGTCGATCTCCACGCCGATGCGGGCCCACTGGCCGGCCTCGTGCGCGTTCCAGCCCCGGCCGGGGCGGAAGCGGATCGTCACCGAGTCCGCGGTCTCGGGCACCACGGAGGTCACCAGGCCGCGCAGCTGGCGGGCGCTGGAGAGGGGGTCGATGAGCCGCAGGAAGTCCTCGGGGGAGCGGGGGGTGGTGAAGGCCGAGGCCAGGTGGGTGAACAGTCGCAGTTGGGGCACGTAATAACTGTGCCCCAAATAGGACGGCGGTTCTCGTCCTGTCGCGTACTCTTTCAGCAGAGAAATTGTGGTGCCGAAATGAAAGCGGGGGATCGTGCAGCGGATGGACCACAAGGAGCACGCGCAGCCGGCGGGCAGGGCGGACCGGGAGCTGCCGTGGACCTCCCTGCCGCCGACGCTCACCCCCCTCCTCGTCCCGCACCTGCCCGCGGTGACGGAGGAGCTGCTGGACGCCGTGCGGCTCGACGTCCCCGTCTACGCCCGGCCGATGGAGGGCCTGTTCGGCGACAGCATCCGGCGCGGGGTCGAGGTGGCCCTGAACCGTTTCCTGCAGCTGCCCGGAACCCAGCAGCCGGCGCTCATGGGCGACGACCGGCGGGTCTACGAGGGGCTCGGCCGCGGGGAGGTGCGGGAGGGCCGGCCGATGGACGCCCTCTTCGCGGCCTACCGCTCCGGGGCGCGCACCACGCTGCGCTCGCTCTCCCGCGTGGCCATGGACGCCGGGTTCGAGGCGTCCGTGCTGATCGGTCTCGCGGAGTCGGTCTTCGCCTACATCGAGGAGCTCTCCGCGGCCAGCGCCGAGGGGTACGCCATGGAGCAGTCCGAGCGGGCGGGGGAGCGGGACCGCCTGCTGGACGCGCTCGCGGACATGCTCGTCCGCGGCCACGTGGCGGAGGACGCGGTGCGCACCGCCGCCGCCGCCGCGGGGTGGCCGGTGCCCGACCGGGTGGTCGTGGTGACGCTGGCCGCCGACCGTCGGGTGGGGCTGCGCTCACGCCTCGGGGAGCGGGCGCTGCTCACGTCCCGTCCGGGTGACGTCGTGGCGGTGGTCCCCGAGCCGCCCTCCCCGACCGGGCGCCGGGAGCTGGAGCGCGCCCTCACCGGGCGGGGCGCGGTGATCGGCCCGGGCCGGCCCTGGTACGCGGCCCCCGACTCCCTGCGCCTGGCCGTGCTGACCCGCGACCTGCTGCAGCGGGAGGGGCCGGCCGATCCCGGGCCGCTGTGGGTCTCCGAGCACCTCATGGAGCTCGTCCTGCACAGTGAGCGCAGCGTGGTCGAGGACCTCGCCGCGCAGTGCCTCTCCCCGCTGGACGACCTCAAGCCGGGACAGCGGGAGCGGCTGGCCACGACCCTGCTGTGCTGGCTCGAGCACCACGGGCAGCGCGCGGCGATGGCCGCCGAGCTGAACATCCACGAGCAGACGGTCGGGTACCGCGTGAACCAGCTGCGGGAGGTCTTCGGGGACTCTCTCGGCGACCCCAAGAGCCGGTTCGAGCTCGAGCTGGTCCTGCGCGCCGGGTTCCGCTGAGCCGGTGCCCCGCCGCAGTCGGCCGGCTCAGCCGGTCCGCTTGTAGGCCTCCCGCTCACGGGCGTCCGAGTCGATCTGCTCCTGGACCGTGATCGCGCTCCCGCCCAGGTGTGCCGGCATCCACCACGCGCCGGGCTCCGGGGTGACGGGGTAGTCCTCGATGCACCGGTCGATCCCCTCCTGCAGCACGGAGCGCAGCCGTGCGCCCGCGGCGCGGACGTCCTCGCCGGGGGCCACCCGCAGCACCGGGCCGACGTGGACGCGCACCGGTGTGCGCCACACGTCGCGCAGCCGGATCCTGCCGCGGCCGCGGGTGAGCATCCGGTGGCCGCCCCACACGGACACCGGGATGATGGGGGCGCCGGTCTCGGCGGCCATGCGCACGGCGCCGGTGCGCAGCGGGCGCACGGTCCAGCTGCGGCTGACCCCGCCCTCCGGGAACACCGCGAGGAACTCGCCGCGCGCCAGTTTGGCCACGGCCTCGGCGTAGGCCGGGGCGCCGTCGGCGCGGTCCACGACGACGTGGTCGCACAGCCGGCACACCGCCGTGACCAAGGCGCTGCCGGTGTGCTTGCGGGTGATGAGGAAGCGGGAGTGGGCGCGCAGCCGCCGCCAGACCACCAGCTGGGCGAAGACGAAGTCGAGGTAGCCGAAGTGCGTCACCGCCACGACGGCGCCCCGGCCCGGCCGGATCTCCCGGTGCAGGCCGTGCACGACCTGGTCGGTGGGCAGGTGCTCCTCGCCCGAGACCAGCAGGGGCACGCGGAAGAGCTTCACCGCGGCGAGGCCGGCGAGCACGATGGCCCGGTAGGCGTACTTGTTGGGGCGCAGCTGCGGGGCCACGGGCCTCCCTCGGGAAGAGGCCCGCGGGGGGCGGGCCGGGGAACGGTCTGCCGAGAATCGTAGACCAGCGCGCGGCACGGCGCCGTGCGTGACGGCGGGGAACCGCCGTCGTCAAGTGCGGTCATCCCCATACCGGGAGCGGGTCCGGCCCCGATACGCTGGCAGCACCCGCTGATCCGGCGTCCGCGGCACCGGGTGCCGCGACCGGCTCCGCCTCTGCCCACCAGGAGAACCCGATGTCCTACCTTCCACCGTCAGCACCCCGTCCGCAGTACCGGGCGCAGGGGGACGACCGCACCATCGCGGTCCTCACCCACCTGTCCGGCCTGATCGGTGCGCTGGTCTCCGTCGGCTGGCTCGGCTTCGTGGGTCCCCTCGTCGTGTGGCTGGTCTACCGGGACAAGAACGCGTTCCTGCGGGCCACCTCGGCCGGGTCGTTCAACTTCAACCTGTCCATGTGGCTGCTCAACGTGGCGGCGTGGGTGTGTTTGTTCACCGTGATCCTGATCCCCGTGGCGATCGTGCTGTGGATCGTCGCCGCGGTGCTGCTGGTCGTGTGCCACGTCCTGGCCGTCCTCAAGGCCAACAAGGGCGAGGTGTACCGCTACCCGCTCCAGCTGCCGGTGCTCAACTAGCCCCGGAGAGCGGGGGCGGGCGCGGTCCGGTGCGCGAGCACCACGACCGCCACGAGGGCGAGCAGGGCCGCGCTGAGCCCGTCGAAGCCGATCAGCGCCAGCACCGGTCCGGCGAGCGCGCCGCCGGTCGCGCCGGCGAGGTTCATGAACAGGTCCGAGACGCCCTGCAGCTTCGGCCGCTCGGCGGGCGGGACGGCCTCGGCCACGAGCGTCGAGCCCGCGACCGTCGAGGCCGACCACTCGAGCCCGAGCAGGACCAGGCTGACCGTCACCAGCACCGGGGACGTCGAGCCGAACCAGGACAGCACGAGGGACGCCACGAACAGGGCCTGTCCGAGCAGGACCGTGGGGCGGCGGCCGGCCCGGTCCGCGAGCCAGCCGAACACGGGGGCGAGGGAGTACATCCCGGCCACGTGCAGGCTGATGGTCAGACCGACGACGCTCAGCGACGCCCCGTGGAGGGTCAGGTGCACGGGTGTCATGGACATGAGCGCCACCATGACGGCGTGGCTCAGCGCCACGGTGAGCACGGCGCGGCGGGCGGGCGAGGAGGACCGCAGCACCGCGAGCCCGCCCGCGGGAGAGGGCTTGTCCCTCCCCGCGGCCTCCCCGTCGGTCACGGCCAGCAGCAGGGGGTCGGGCCGCAGCGCCGTGAGGTAGACCAGGGCGCCGAAGGCCTGCGCCACGAGGGCGATGACGAACCCGCCCGTGAGCTCCGGCAGGCCCAGCGCCCGCCCGATCAGCTCACCGGGCTCGAAGAGGTTGGGGCCGAGCACCGCGCCGATCGTCGTGGACCAGACCACGAGGGACAGGTCACGGGCGCGGGTGTCGTCCGGGGCGAGGTCGGTCGCCGCGAACCGGGACTGCAGGTTGAGCGCCGACCCGGCGCCGAGCAGCGCCAGGCCCACCAGCAGGACGGGGAAGCTCGAGAGGACGGCGGCGCCGATCGTGATCGAGGCGCCCGCCATGGCGGTGAACGCCCCGGTGCTCAGCGAGATCCGCCGGCCGCGGGCCTGGGCGAGCCGGGCGAGGGGAACCGCGAGCAGGGCCGCCCCCAGGGTGTTCATGGTCGCGGCCATGCCGGACCAGGCCGAGGAGCCGGAGACCTCGGTGACGAGGAGGGCACCCAGGGCCAGGGTGGCGCCGACGCCCAGCCCGCCGAGGATCTGGCCGAGCGCCAGGACGCGGACGACCCTCCGTTGCAGGGCGCGCCGGTCCACGGTGGAGTTCGTCGGGTGCATGACCGCCATCCTATACCCCAGGGGGTAATCGTCCGGGATGTGTCCGAGCCCTCCGGTGTGGTTCGATGCTCGGCATGAGCTCCCTCCCTGAACCCGTGACCGGGCGTGCCGGCGGAACCGGCCTCGTGCTCGGCGAGGACGGCCTCGCCCGCCCCGTGTGGGCGGCGACGGACCCCCTCCTGCGCGCGTACTACGACACCGAGTGGGGTGTCCCCGTGCGGGACGAGCGGGGCCTCTACGAGCGGATCTGCCTCGAGGGCTTCCAGGCGGGGCTCTCCTGGGCCACGATCCTGCGCAAGCGGCCGGCCTTCCGCGCCGCCTTCGCGGACTTCGACCCGGACACGGTCTCCGGCTTCGGTCCGGCCGACGTCGACCGGCTCCTGGCCGACGCCGGGATCGTGCGCCACCGCGGCAAGATCGAGGCCGCCGTGGGCAACGCCCGCGCCACCGTGGCCCTGCGCGCCGAGGGCGGGCTGGCCGAGCTCGTGTGGTCGTTCCGCCCGGCACGGACCCCTCGTCCGCGCACGGCGGACGAGGTCCCGACCCGCTCCCCGGAGTCCGAGGCCCTGTCCCGGGCCCTGCGGGCGCGCGGCTTCCGCTTCGTGGGGCCGACCACGATGCACGCGCTCATGGAGGCGGTCGGGATCGTCGACACCCACCTGGTCGGCAGTCACCGCCGCGGCAGCTCCGGGGTGTGGCCGGAGGCGCCGCACGGTG
This sequence comes from Kocuria rhizosphaericola, assembly GCF_044462205.1. Classification (NCBI taxonomy): domain Bacteria; kingdom Bacillati; phylum Actinomycetota; class Actinomycetes; order Micrococcales; family Micrococcaceae; genus Kocuria; species Kocuria rhizosphaericola. The sequence goes on from NZ_JBISWK010000009.1 coordinate 6,160, forward strand.
CGTAGGATTCCTGGCACCGAACCCGACGACGCCCCGCGTCGCCTTCCGGCAGGAGGCCCGGCCATGTACGACAACAGCAAGCAGCGCAGCGCGGTGCTGCCCCTGGTGCTGAGCACCGTGGGCTCCGTCCTGGTGGGCATGGTGGTGCGGCGGCTGCGGGAGGACCGGGCGGCGGCCCGCGGCGAGGACGCCGGCCGGGGCGGCCGGCGGACGGGACGGGCCCGGCCCGCCCGGAGGAACACGCGCGGGCCGGTGCTCTGAGCCCGTGACGAGCCACGCGATCAGCTGGGTGGACGTCTTCTCGGCCGCGCCCCTGGGTGGCAACCCGCTCGCCGTGGTGCACGGGGCCGACGCCCTCGACGACGACACGATGGCGCGCTTCGCCCGCTGGACCAACCTCTCGGAGACCACGTTCCTGCTCGAGCCCACGGTCCCGGACGCCGACTACCGGGTGCGGATCTTCACCCCCGGCGGGGAGCTGCCGTTCGCGGGGCACCCGACGCTGGGGACGGCCTCCGCTTGGCTCGCCCTCGGCGGGGAGCCCGCGGGCGAGGACATCGTGCAGGAGTGCGGGGTCGGGCTCGTGCCCGTGCGGCGCCGCGCGGACCGGCTCTCGTTCGGGGCCCCGCCCCTGCTGCGCTACGAGCCCGTTGCGGAGCCCGCGCTGCTGGACCGGGTGGCCCGGTCCCTGCGGCTGGACCCGTCCGCGCTGCTCGACGTCTCCTGGGTCGACAACGGTCCCGGCTGGATCGGCGTGCGCGTGGCCGACGCCGGGACCGTCCTGGGGGTCCGTGCGGACTGGTCCGCCATGGCGGGGCTCAAGCTGGGCGTGGTCGGGCCGCACCCGCAGGGCGCCGAGTGCGCGGTGGAGGTGCGGGCGTTCGTGGGCGACTGGGTCGTGGAGGACCCGGTCACGGGCAGCCTCAACGCCGGCCTGGCCCGGTGGCTGACCGACAACGGATGGACCCCGGACCGCTACGTCGCCGCCCAGGGCACGGTGCTCGGGCGCACCGGGCGCGTGCTGGTGGAGCGGGACGCGGAGACCATCTGGGTCGGCGGGCACGTCAGTCCGGTGGTCCGCGGGACCGTGGACCTCTAGCGCGCGGGGGACCGCGGGTCCGGCGCGCTCGGCGTGGAAAGCAGCGCGGAACCCCGGCGCTTCAGGGCCGGGGAACAGCGCATCAGCGGAGGCACCGCGGAGCAGGATTGCTCTGGCCGGCCTGCGCGAACGCGGGCTGTCCTCCCGGACCGCTCAACACGTCGTCAAGAAGGTCGCCGACGCCTGCACCGCCCGGGCCGCCGGTGCGAAGAGCGGGAGCCACGGACCCAGGGACAGTGCCCGCTGCCGTCGGATCATGTCCGCCCCGGTCGCGTTCCGCCTCCACGCGGCCCCGCCCTGTGACGACCGGGTCCTGTCCTGGGGCCACGGTGCCCGCACGGTGTCGATCCGGACCCTCGAAGGACGTGTGAGAGTGCCCTTCAGCGGGGCGGCCGAACACCCGGAAGTGCTGGTCGCCCGCCGCAAGGGCGGGTCCGGCCTGATCCGCGACCGGCACGGCCGGTGGTTCCTGGCCGCGACCATCGACATCCCCCGAAAGTGGCTGCCCCAGACGGCTTCCTCGGAGTGGACGTGGGAAGGGTGAACCTCACCACCACCTCCGTAGGGGGACGACTGGTCCGGCGGGGCCGTCGCAGTCCGGAGGAAGAAGAACCCCCCAGGGCCGCCCGGGCCGCGATCGACATCGCCGCCCCCGCTCCTGGTGGCCACGGGCGGGGGCGCAGCCAACCGTCCCGCGATGCAGCCTGACCCCGGCAACCAGCCGGGACATCAGAGGCAGCAAGCTCGGCCCGCCAGGGACGAGTGGGTGACTATCGTGGAGACATGACCACCCAGGACATCTCCTTCCGCACCCGCAAGTGGGTCAAGCCGGAGGACCTCAACGCCAACGGCACCCTGTTCGGCGGGAGCCTGCTCCGCTGGATCGACGAGGAGGCGGCGATCTACGCCATCGTCCAGCTCGGCAACCAGCGCGCGGTGACCAAGTACATGTCGGAGATCAACTTCGTGAGCTCCGCGGAGCAGGGCGACATCATCGAGATGGGCCTGACGGCCACCGCGTTCGGCCGCACGTCCCTGACCATGCGAGCCCAGGTGCGCAACATGATCACCCGTGACCTCATCCTGAGCATCGACAAGATCGTCTTCGTGAACCTCGACCGGGAGGGGCGACCCGTCCCGCACGGCTACACCGGGATCACCTACGACCGGGACCGGATCCCCACCACGGCGCTGCCCGCGGTGCACGAGAGGGGCCGCTGAGATGGCGGTGCGGCGACTGAGCGCCGAGCGGATCACCGACTCGGTCACCTACCACGGCGAGGGACCGTGCTGGTCCGCGTCCTGGGGCGGACTGCGGTGGGTCGACATGCTCGCCGGGGACGTGCTGTCCTTCGGTGCGGACGGCGAGGTGCTCCGCAAGCACGTCGGGGACGTCGTGGCCTGCGTGCGCCCGCGCGCGACCGGGGGAGCCGTGCTGGCGGTCGAGACGGGGGTGGCCCTCGAGGACCCGGACGGCGCCGTCCACCCGGCCGAGCTGCTCTGGGAGCCCGGGGCGGTCCGGATGAACGAGGGCGGGGCCGGCCCCGACGGCTCCTTCTACGCAGGGTCCATGGCCTGGGACCAGACCGAGGGAGCGGCCGCGCTCTACCGTGTGCACCCCGACCTGAGCTGGGAGCCGGTCCTGGAGGACGTCACCGTCTCCAACGGCATCGCCTGGTCCCCGGACGGCAGCCTGGTCTACTACAACGACACGCCCACCGGGAAGGTCGACGTCCTCGACTGGTCGGAGGCCGCCGGGCTGCACGGCCGGCGCACCTTCGTGGTGCCCGAGCTCGAGGAGGGGGACGTCCACCCCGACGGGCTGACCGTCGACGCCGAGGGCGCCGTGTGGGTGGCGCTGCACGGAGCGGGACAGGTGCACCGCTACACGGCCGACGGCGCCCTGGACACCGTCGTGGAGGTCGGCGCGCGCCAGACCACCGCGTGCTGCCTGGGCGGGGAGGACCTGCGCACCCTCTACATCACCACGTCCCGGGAGAACCTCGGCGCCGACGAGGACCCCGCCGCCGGTTCCCTGTTCGCCGTCCGGGTCGACGTCCCCGGCCTGCCCGTCCTGCCGTTCGGGGGCTGACCGCGGTGCGGGCTCGGCCCTCACGCGACGGGAGGGCCCAGGGCTGAGGGCATGCACGTGGCGGACCCGCGGTCCACGAAGACCTACGAGGACCTGGAGCCCGGGCCGGCGCAGCACGTCCGCGGCGCGATCCACGCCGACCGCGCCGCGGGCCGGGGCCGCCGTGCGCGCAGTTCCCCGGATCGCTCCGGGGGCCGCGAAGAGACGGGGGACCCGGCGGTGAGAGGGTCTGGGCCGCCGGTCTACCATCGGAGCGAGGAGGAACCCATGACCGAGAGCTCCCGGGTCACCACGGACGTCGTCACCGGCTCGATCCGCCTGCTCGCGGAGCAGGGCTGGGAGGCCACGACCGTCGACCGGCTCGCGCTGGCCGCCGGGATCAGCCGGGCCACCTTCTTCCGGAAGTACGGGTCCAAGGAGGACATCGTCTTCGCGGACCACGCCGCGAACCTCGAGCGCCTCGAGCAGCTGCTGGCCCGCGCGGGCGGCGAGCCCGGCGCCGATCCGGCCGCGGCGCTGCGCGACGGCGTGCTGCTGGTCTTCCGCCACCACCTCGACCACCGCGAGCGTGCCCTGGCCCGCAACGCCCTGCTCCGGCAGGTCCCCCAGCTACGGGACCGGGAGCTCATCACGTCCCACCGCTACGAACGGGTCCTGCAGCGCTACCTGCGCTGCGCGCTGCCGGACTCGCCGGGGCGGGCGACACTGGCCACGGCGCTGTCCGCCGCCGCGGTCGCGGTGCACAACGCCGCCCTGCGGGCCTGGCTGCGCGCCCCCGACACCGACCCCTCGGCCGAGCTGGCGGTGCAGCTCGAGCGGCTCGCACGCACGCTCGTCTCCGGCTACGAGGGCGGCGCGGCGAGGCCGGCCGACGCGGCAGGGGCACGCCCCGCCGTCGTCGTCACCGTCCTGGACCCCGGCGCGGACACGGAGGAGATCCTGGCGTCCGTGCGGGACGCCCTGGGCTGAGGCTCAGACCTCGTCGGCGAGGATCGCGTAGACGAGCTCGTCGCGCCACTCGCCCAGCTGGTGGTGGCTCTCGCGCAGGGTCGCCTCCAGGCGCATGCCGATGCGCTCGCAGACCCTGGCGGAGCTCACGTTGAGGGCGTCCAGGCTCGCGCAGACCCGGTGCGCGCCCAGCTCGGCGAACGCGAACTCGATCGCGGCGCGGGCGGCCTCGGAGGCGATGCCCCTGCCCGCGTGGTCGGGATGGACCACCCAGCCGATCTCGACCTGCGCGGCGGCCGCGTCCAGGAGGGTCAGCACGATCTCGCCCGCGAGCTCTCGGGAGCCCTTGGGTGAGACGGCGAAGCGGACGTGGTCGCCGTCCCGGCTCCAGGGGCGCAGTCCGCTGTTCTCGGCCAGCGCGCGCTCGCACTCCTCGCGCGTGCGCGGGCCCCGCCACGCGTACTGCGCGTAGTCCTCGCGGCTCTGGTAGGAGTGCATGGGGTCGAGGTCCGCGGCGTCGAAGCGGCGGAACGCGAGGCGTTCGGTCTCTGGGGGCAGCACGTCGATCATCACTCGTCAGAATACGGCCTGAACGTCCCGGAAGCGGACGCCGCACGACGACACTGAGACTCAATTCCTTGACCTGATACTCAGTATCAGTCAGAGTGGTGGCGATCACACCACTCGTCAGGAGTTCGTCCATGGCACCCGCCGCGCCCGCCCCGTCCTTCCCCTCCACCGTCACGGTGGACGTCGAGCAGCTGGTCCTGCCCGGCCGGTCCGCCCCCGTCGCCCTCGTGCGGCTGGACTCCACGCCGCCGGGCGGACTGATCATCTGGGGCTCCGAGGCCCTGGAGCAGCTCCGGGACGTCCTGGGAGCCATCGACCAGTCCGCCGTCGAGGCGATCGTGGTCACCGGCAACCCCCGCTCCTTCGGCGCGGGGGCCGACCTCAAGGAGATCCGCCACGCCCAGCTCAGCGGCGTCTCCGACCGGTACGTGGGACTCGGCCACGAGGCCTTCGGCGTCCTGGCCGACGCGAGCGTGCCCACCTTCTCCCTGCTCACGGGGCAGGCCCTGGGCGGGGGGCTCGAGCTCGCCCTGCACACGGACTACCGCGCGGCCCACCCGCGCACCGGCCCCCTCGGGCTGCCGGAGTGCCGGCTCGGCTTCTTCCCGGGCTGGGGCGGCGTGCACCTGCTCCCGCACCTGATCGGCCCGGCCGCGGCGCTGCGCGTCATCGTGTTCGACTCGCTGCGGGGCCGGAACGCCAAGGCGGCGGAAGCCCTCGAGCTCGGCCTCGTGGACGTGGTGCTCGGCGCCACCCCGGGGACCGGGGAATGGGACACCGCCTGGCAGGAGTGGGTCGCCGGCAAGCTCGCCGCGCTCGACGCGGGGGAGCCCCGCCGCCGTGCGGGCACGCCCGGCGGCACCGGGGAGCAGCAGTGGCACGACGCCGTGGAGCAGGCCCGGAAGCGGGCCGAGAGCACCTGGCACGGCGCGGCACCGGCTCCGCTCGTGGCGATCGACCTCGTGGCCGACGCCCGGACCGAGACCCGCACCGAGAACGGGACGAAGGCCGTGGCCGCCTTCGCCGAGCTCGTCCGCGGGGACGTGGCCAAGGCCTCCCTCTACGCCTTCGAGCTCGTCTCGGCACGGTCCCGGCAGGCCGCGGACGTGCCCGCCGCCGAACCCGTGCCCCTGCGCAAGGCCGCCGTGATCGGCGCCGGCCTGATGGCCGGCCAGCTCGCCTCGCTGATCGCGAGCGGTGCCCGGATCCCCGTGGTCATGACCGACCTCGACGACGAACGGCTCGCCGCCGGCGTGGCCCGGACCCGGGAGCGCTTCGCGGCCCAGGCGGCCAAGGGACGGATCAGCGCGGAGCAGGCCGAACAGCTCGGCGCCCTCGTCACGGGGGCGAACGGGCCGGATGACCTCGCCGACGCGGACTTCGTGATCGAGGCCGTCTTCGAGGACCTCGACGTGAAGAAGCAGGTCTTCGCCCAGTGGGAGGAGGTCGTGCGGCCGGAGGCGATCCTCGCGACCAACACGAGCTCCCTGTCCGTCACCGCCATGGCGGAGGACCTCCGGCACCCCGAGCGGGTGGTCGGCTTCCACGTCTTCAACCCGGTGGAGGTCACCCCGCTCCTGGAGATCGTCGCCGGCGAGCGGACCGGCGACGCAACCCTCGCGACCGCCTTCGGGCTCGCCGCGGCGCTGCGCCGCACGGCGGTGCGCGTCCAGGACGCCCCGGGCTTCGTGGTCAACAGGGTCCTGACCCGGCTGTTCGACGTGGTCGTCCAGGCGATCGACGCGGGCATGGACGTGGCGGCCGCCGACCACGCCCCCGATCCGATGGGTCTGCCCATGACTCCGCTGCGGCTGCTCGACTTCGTGGGCCCGGCCGTGCTGCACCACGTGGACGAGACCATGCACCGGGCCTATCCCGAGCGCTTCGCGCGGTCCCCGTGGATGAACGCGGTGGTCGAGGCGGGCCTCACCCACGTGCTGCCCACCGAGCAGGCCCCGGAGACGGGCGGGGACGGCTACCTCGCCGCGGACGCCGCCCGCCTGCTCGAGCAGACCCGGACGCAGCGTCCCCCGGGCGCCACGGGCGCCCCCGCCTCGCCGGAGGAGCTGCTCGTGCGGATCCAGGACGCCCTCGCGGAGGAGATCGGCGCGGTGCTGACCGAGGGCGTCGTCGCCGGGCCCGAGGACGTGGACCTGTGCATGGTCCTCGGCGCCAACTATCCCTTCCACCTGGGCGGGATCACCCCGTACCTCGACCGCACGGGCGCCTCCGGGCGCGTCCTCGGCCGCCGCTTCCACCGGGACTGACCGTGTCCCCGACCTCCCGCCCGCCCACAGAACGAAGGATCCTGCCATGACCGCCACCCCTGAGACCGGCGCCGACCTGTTCCCCGCCGGCACCGTGGAACCCGACTACGTCCTCGACGAAGCCCTCGACACCGACGCCGCAGGGGCCTTCGACGCGGTCTCCGACACCGATCGGGAGCACTGGATGCGCGCCCGCCGTTTCGTCCAGGAGGACCTGCTGCCCGTCATCGGCGAGCACTGGGACCGCTCGGAGTACCCCCTCGAGCTCGTCCGCCGGCTCGGGGAGCTCGACCTGCTGCGCGACGGCGTCGCCGTCGACGGCTACGAGGCGATGTCCAAGACCGCCGCGGGCCTGATCAGCATGGAGCTCTCCCGCGGCGACGGGTCCATCGCGACCGTCTCCGGCGTGCAGGGCGGGCTCGCGATGCGCTCGATCGCCATGTGCGGCTCCGAGGAGCAGCGGCGGCACTGGCTGCCGAGGATGGCCACGGGCGAGCTGCTCGGCGCGTTCGCCCTCACGGAGCCCACCCACGGCTCCGACTCGGTGAGCCTCGAGACCCGTGCCACCCCGGTGGCCGGCGGCTGGGTGCTCAACGGGGAGAAGAAGTGGATCGGCAACGGATCGATGGGCGGGATCACCGTGGTGTGGGCGCGCTCCGACGAGGACGGCCAGGTCCGGGGCTTCGTGGTCCCGCAGGAGAGCGAGGGCTACACCGGCACGACCATCCGCGGCAAGCTCGCCCTGCGCGCCATCCACCAGGCGCACCTCCGCTTCGACGGCGTCTTCGTGCCCGAGGAGAACGCGCTGCCGGCGGCACGGTCCTTCAAGAACACCGCCGACGTCCTGTTCGCGACCCGGATCAGCGTGGCCTGGGGCGCGGTGGGCCACGCCCAGGCCTGCTACGAGACCGCGGTGCAGTACGCCAAGCAGCGCGTGCAGTTCGGCCGGCCGCTGGCCGCCTCGCAGATCGTCCAGGAGCGACTGGCCCGGATGCTCAGCGAGCTGACCCAGATCCAGCTGCTCGTGGCGCGGATGACCGAACGGGAGGAGACCGGACGGCTCACCGCCGAGCAGGCGTCGCTGGCGAAGTACACCTCCACGCGCACCGCCCGCTCGATCGCGGCCAACGCCCGGGACCTCCTGGGCGGCAACGGCATCCTGATCGAGAACCGCGTGGCCCGTCACTTCGCCGACATCGAGGCCCTGCACACCTACGAGGGCACCGAGACGGTGCAGGCGCTGATCGTCGGGCGCAGCATCACGGGCATCTCCGCCTTCGCGTGACCGGGGACGCACCCGGCGCGACGACGGCGGCACTCCCCACCCCGGAGCAGCCCCGCACCATCACGGGCGAGGTGCGCAGGAACGAGCTGGGCCGCCCCTGAGAACGGGGTGGTTTCCGATCCTCCGGCGCGGGCGGCACCGCGGCCCCGCGCCGGGGACGACGACGGCGCCCCTGCCGGCAGGGGCGCCGTCGTGCTCGGTCCGGTGGGGGCTCAGAGGTCGGCGCCGCCGTGGAACGAGTCGTTGCTCGAGTCGATCTCGTCCCTGAACGCGGGGTCCTCGGGGACGTCGAGGTCGTCGATCGCCTCGCCCATGCTGGGCTCCTCGGGCGGGACCTGCTCGTCGCCGGCCTCGTAGCGGGCCTCCGCCGTCTCGTCCCGCAGCTCCTGCTCCGAGGGGACGACAGGGTGCTCGGGGTCCACCCGCTCGTCCTGCACGCCGGTCTCGTCGCCCTCGACCAGCGGATCCTCGCGCCAGTGCTCGGGGTCGACCTCGGCGGCGCCCTCGTAGGTGTCGGGGGTCTCCGGCAGCTCTTCCGGTGAGGTGCTCATCTGCTGTCCTTTCGGGTCGGGGCATCGATGTTCCATCAGCCTACGCACTGCCGCCCGCGCTGTTCCCGCCGTCCGCCGCTCCTGCCGGCTCCCCCGGCCGACAGGGGCCGCAAGGAGGGCTCGTGCCCGGCCCGGAACGGGTTTTGACGCTCCTCCGGGGCGTGTGTAATGTATTCCGAGTCGCCGCAGGGGACGCGAGAGATCGCCCCCCGACGGCAACGCCGAATCCGGCGGACCAACCTCCTCGAACCATCAGCCCGATCACCGCTGCGCGGTGGCCGGCCGCTTGTGGGACGGGAACGGGGCGGGTACGCTGGCGAAGCTGTTTCGGGCAGCAGCGAGAGATCGTTGCGGCCCACGGCGCCGAATCCGGCAGATCCACGACACTCTCCTCCCGCAGAGCCGAACACCGTCGAACGGTGGAAAAGCGATTTGGGAAAGCGGAGAAGATGGGGATAAGCTGAGGAGGTCGCCGAGGGGAAAGCGAGAAATCGCGAGAACCGAGCGAAAAAAGAATTCCAACACGGTTTCCGGGTTTTTGGTCCGGTTGCTGGTCTGTTGTTTGAGAACTCAATAGTGTGCCATGTTTGTTGATACCGGATGTTTTATTCGGTTGATTGGTTGTCGCCGTTCCGCCTCCGTGGGGTGGTGGCAGCATTTTCAGCCGGGGTTTGATGTTTTCGTTGTTTTTTTGACGGAGAGTTTGATCCTGGCTCAGGACGAACGCTGGCGGCGTGCTTAACACATGCAAGTCGAACGATGATGCCCAGCTTGCTGGGTGGATTAGTGGCGAACGGGTGAGTAATACGTGAGTAACCTGCCCTTGACTCTGGGATAAGCCTGGGAAACTGGGTCTAATACTGGATACTACCGTCCATCGCATGGTGGGTGGTGGAAAGGGTTTTACTGGTTTTGGATGGGCTCACGGCCTATCAGCTTGTTGGTGGGGTAATGGCTCACCAAGGCGACGACGGGTAGCCGGCCTGAGAGGGTGACCGGCCACACTGGGACTGAGACACGGCCCAGACTCCTACGGGAGGCAGCAGTGGGGAATATTGCACAATGGGCGGAAGCCTGATGCAGCGACGCCGCGTGAGGGATGACGGCCTTCGGGTTGTAAACCTCTTTCAGTAGGGAAGAAGCGAGAGTGACGGTACCTGCAGAAGAAGCGCCGGCTAACTACGTGCCAGCAGCCGCGGTAATACGTAGGGCGCAAGCGTTGTCCGGAATTATTGGGCGTAAAGAGCTCGTAGGCGGTTTGTCGCGTCTGCTGTGAAAGCCCGGGGCTCAACCCCGGGTCTGCAGTGGGTACGGGCAGACTAGAGTGCAGTAGGGGAGACTGGAATTCCTGGTGTAGCGGTGAAATGCGCAGATATCAGGAGGAACACCGATGGCGAAGGCAGGTCTCTGGGCTGTTACTGACGCTGAGGAGCGAAAGCATGGGGAGCGAACAGGATTAGATACCCTGGTAGTCCATGCCGTAAACGTTGGGCACTAGGTGTGGGGGACATTCCACGTTTTCCGCGCCGTAGCTAACGCATTAAGTGCCCCGCCTGGGGAGTACGGCCGCAAGGCTAAAACTCAAAGGAATTGACGGGGGCCCGCACAAGCGGCGGAGCATGCGGATTAATTCGATGCAACGCGAAGAACCTTACCAAGGCTTGACATTCACCGGACCGCCTCAGAGATGGGGTTTCCCTTCGGGGTCGGTGGACAGGTGGTGCATGGTTGTCGTCAGCTCGTGTCGTGAGATGTTGGGTTAAGTCCCGCAACGAGCGCAACCCTCGTTCTATGTTGCCAGCACGTGATGGTGGGGACTCATAGGAGACTGCCGGGGTCAACTCGGAGGAAGGTGGGGATGACGTCAAATCATCATGCCCCTTATGTCTTGGGCTTCACGCATGCTACAATGGCCGGTACAAAGGGTTGCGATACTGTGAGGTGGAGCTAATCCCAAAAAGCCGGTCTCAGTTCGGATTGAGGTCTGCAACTCGACCTCATGAAGTCGGAGTCGCTAGTAATCGCAGATCAGCAACGCTGCGGTGAATACGTTCCCGGGCCTTGTACACACCGCCCGTCAAGTCACGAAAGTTGGTAACACCCGAAGCCGGTGGCCTAACCCCTTGTGGGAGGGAGCCGTCGAAGGTGGGACTGGCGATTGGGACTAAGTCGTAACAAGGTAGCCGTACCGGAAGGTGCGGCTGGATCACCTCCTTTCTAAGGAGCCGTTGACCGCCGTGTGGTGGTCGCCCCCGCCTCAGTGCCCGTTCGTGGTGCTGGTGGGGTGAGCTCATGGGTGGAATATCAACGAGCAAGTGGCCGCTTCGCCTTTTCGTGTCCTGGTTCGCCGGGGTGTGGAGGGGGTGCCGGCCCGGTGTCGTCCTAGTACCTGCTGCTGGTCGTGAGCTTCGTTCTCGCGTGCTGGTGGTGGTGGAAGGGGTGGCTGCCGGGGTGGTCGGGGTGGTCCGTGGTGCACTATTGGGTCCTGAGACAACAGGCCCCGTCGCGGTGGGTTCTGCTGCTGTCCTCCTGTTCGGGGGGTGGTGGTGGGTCCGGTGTGGTGGGGTGTGGTGTCGGGTTCCCGGTGTCCTGCCGGTGGGTGGTTCTCCTTTGGGGGACCGGCCGCCAGGGTGTGGGATGTGCGGGTTGTTGTTTGAGAACTGTATAGTGGACGCGAGCATCTTAAGAACGGGTGCCGCAGGTGCGCGGGCGTTCTCGTCCTCCTTCGGGGGGTCGGGGCTCTCGTGCGGTTGTGGTGCCGTGTTCGTGATTGATCGCCGGAAACGCCGCTGCCGTGCTCCTTTTCGAGGGGGTGTGGTGGTGGTGGTATTCGGTGTGTTCTGTGATCATGTGGCAAGTTTTTAAGGGCGCACGGTGGATGCCTTGGCATCAGGAGCCGATGAAGGACGCGGTAATCTGCGATAAGCCTCGGGGAGCTGATAAACGAGCTGTGATCCGAGGGTCTCCGAATGGGGAAACCCCGCCGCGTGTTATGCGTGGTGACCCGCACCTGAATTCATAGGGTGTGTGGAGGGAACGTGGGGAAGTGAAACATCTCAGTACCCACAGGAAGAGAAAACAACAGTGATTCCGTCAGTAGTGGCGAGCGAACGCGGAAGAGGCCAAACCGATGGTGTGTGATACCCGGCAGGGGTTGCATCATCGGGGTCGTGGGGCACGTCGTCCCGGGTCTGCCGGCCCGGGCGTGTGAGTGCAGGACGATAGTCGAACCGGTGTGAGTGCCGGACCGGAGAGGGTGGGAGTCCCGTAGACGAAATCGTTGCTGCCGCACGGAGCGTGTACCCAAGTAGCACGGGGCCCGAGAAATCCCGTGTGAATCTGCCAGGACCACCTGGTAAGCCTAAATACTACCTGATGACCGATAGCGGACCAGTACCGTGAGGGAAAGGTGAAAAGTACCCCGGGAGGGGAGTGAAATAGTACCTGAAACCGTGTGCCTACAAACCGTCGGAGCCCTACAAGGTGACGGCGTGCCTTTTGAAGAATGAGCCTGCGAGTTAGTGTTACGTCGCGAGGTTAACCCGTGAGGGGTATCCGTAGCGAAAGCGAGTCTGAATAGGGCGAGTGAGTGGCGTGATCTAGACCCGAAGCGAAGTGATCTACCCATGGCCAGGTTGAAGCGCGTGTAAGAGCGCGTGGAGGACCGAACCCACTTCAGTTGAAAATGGAGGGGATGAGCTGTGGGTAGGGGTGAAAGGCCAATCAAACTTCGTGATAGCTGGTTCTCCCCGAAATGCATTTAGGTGCAGCGTTACGTGTTTCTTGCCGGAGGTAGAGCTACTGGATGGCCGATGGGCCCTACAAGGTTACTGACGTCAGCCAAACTCCGAATGCCGGTAAGTGAGAGCGTAGCAGTGAGACTGTGGGGGATAAGCTTCATAGTCGAGAGGGAAACAGCCCAGACCACCAACTAAGGCCCCTAAGCGTGTGCTAAGTGGGAAAGGATGTGGAGTTGCTTAGACAACCAGGAGGTTGGCTTAGAAGCAGCCATCCTTGAAAGAGTGCGTAATAGCTCACTGGTCAAGTGATTCCGCGCCGACAATGTAGCGGGGCTCAAGTACACCGCCGAAGTTGTGGCATTGCACCAATGATACCCAACCAGGGCACATGATCCTGGTTCAGGTGGTGCGATGGGTAGGGGAGCGTCGTGTGGGCAGTGAAGCTGCGGGGTGACCCAGTGGTGGAGCCCACACGAGTGAGAATGCAGGCATGAGTAGCGAATGACGGGTGAGAAACCCGTCCGCCGGATGATCAAGGGTTCCAGGGTCAAGCTAATCTGCCCTGGGTCAGTCGGGACCTAAGGCGAGGCCGACAGGCGTAGTCGATGGACAACGGGTTGATATTCCCGTACCGGCGAAGAACCGCCCATACCGAACCGGGGACACTAACCACCCGAACCGGGCCATGCGGTGACCATTGGTCATCGCCGGCTCCGGGGAGCGTGGGACCTGAACCGGGGAGGTAAGCGTATTAACAGGTGTGACGCAGGAAGGTAGCCGAGCCGGGCGATGGTAGACCCGGTCTAAGCGTGTAGGGCGACCCGTTGGCAAATCCGCGGGTCACATGAGCCTGAGACGTGACGGGACCCCCATTCGTGGGGGGATTCGGTGATCCTATGCTGCCGAGAAAAGCATCGACGCGAGGTTCCAGCCGCCCGTACCCCAAACCGACACAGGTGATCAGGTAGAGAATACTAAGGCGATCGAGAGAATCATGGTTAAGGAACTCGGCAAAATGCCCCCGTAACTTCGGGAGAAGGGGGGCCCCGACCGTGGACACCACTTGCTGGTGCGAGCGGGTAAGGGCCGCAGAGACCAGGGGGAAGCGACTGTTTATCAAAAACACAGGTCCGTGCGAAGTCGCAAGACGATGTATACGGACTGACTCCTGCCCGGTGCTGGAAGGTTAAGAGGACCTGTTAGCCTCACGGCGAAGCGGAGAATTTAAGCCCCAGTAAACGGCGGTGGTAACTATAACCATCCTAAGGTAGCGAAATTCCTTGTCGGGTAAGTTCCGACCTGCACGAATGGAGTAACGACTTCCCCGCTGTCTCAACCATGAACTCGGCGAAATTGCAGTACGAGTAAAGATGCTCGTTACGCGCAGCAGGACGGAAAGACCCCGAGACCTTTACTATAGTTTGGTATTGGTGTTCGGTGTGGCTTGTGTAGGATAGGTGGGAGACGGTGAAGCGGGCACGCCAGTGCACGTGGAGTCAACGTTGAAATACCACTCTGGTCACTCTGGACATCTAACTTCGGCCCGTGATCCGGGTCAGGGACAGTGCCTGATGGGTAGTTTAACTGGGGCGGTTGCCTCCTAAAGAGTAACGGAGGCGCCCAAAGGTTCCCTCAGCCTGGTTGGCAATCAGGTGTCGAGTGTAAGTGCACAAGGGAGCTTGACTGTGAGAGCGACAGCTCGAGCAGGGACGAAAGTCGGGACTAGTGATCCGGCGGTACATTGTGGAATGGCCGTCGCTCAACGGATAAAAGGTACCTCGGGGATAACAGGCTGATCTTGCCCAAGAGTCCATATCGACGGCATGGTTTGGCACCTCGATGTCGGCTCGTCGCATCCTGGGGCTGGAGTTGGTCCCAAGGGTTGGGCTGTTCGCCCATTAAAGCGGTACGCGAGCTGGGTTCAGAACGTCGTGAGACAGTTCGGTCCCTATCCGCTGCGCGCGCAGGAAATTTGAGAAGACCTGTCCTTAGTACGAGAGGACCGGGACGGACGAACCTCTGGTATGGCAGTTGTACCGCCAGGTGCACCGCTGCTTCGCTACGTTCGGAAGAGATAACCGCTGAAAGCATCTAAGCGGGAAGCTCGCTTCGAGATGAGATTTCCAGGCACCGATCGGTGCGAGAGGCCCCCAGCTAGACCACTGGGTTGATAGGCCGGAGGTGGAAGCACGAACCAACGACGTGTGCAGCCGACCGGTACTAATACGCCGACAACTTACACCACACCCCCACCCCCCAACACTGTTGGGACCACCGGTGGGGACACCACAGAACACCGCGTCCACTATACGGCTCCCAACCAACAACCCGTTGGCCAGGAACCACCCAGCAGCATCCACAACAGATGACTGTGACCAGATTTCCCCCCCACCACCACCGCTCCGGCGGTGGGCGGCACCCGGGGGGAGACAGAGTTACGGCGGTCATAGCGTGGGGGAAACGCCCGGTCCCATCCCGAACCCGGAAGCTAAGACCCACAGCGCCGATGGTACTGCACCCGGAAGGGTGTGGGAGAGTAGGACACCGCCGGACCACACCCAAGGGTCGAGCCCCCGACACACCGTGTCGGGGGCTCCCCGCATTTAACCCCCCACCC